>NZ_JBRRET010000013.1:0-90818 GCF_056760435.1 Stenotrophomonas sp. STEN008
CCCCCCCCCCCCCCCGCCGCCCCCCGCCCCCCCCGCCCCCCCGCCCCGGCGCGGCTCCCCCCCCCCCCCCCGCCCCCGGGCGCCGGGGGGCCCCCCCCCGGCGAACACGGGCCGGCGCTACCGGCACCGCGCATCGTCGGTTGGCGTACACATCCGGCATGGGATACTCCGTCGGTTGCAAGAGGCGAGGGAATGCGATGTTCCGTTGGTTTGAATCCCTGATTCCGGTGTTCCCGCCCGTGGACGGGCGCATGCCGCCGCGCAGGGTGCTGCCGTTCTACCTGCACTACCTCCGGCCGGTGTGGCCGGTGCTGTTGGCCACGCTGATCGCTGGCCTGCTGCTGGCGCTGGTGGAAGTGGCGATGTTCGATTACCTGGGCCGCATCGTCGACATGGTCGCCGAGCAGCCCGGTGCCGGCTTTTTCAAACGTCACGCCAATGAGCTGGGCTGGATGCTGTTCATCACCGTGATCGCGCGCCCGGTGCTGGTCGGCCTGCACAACCTGCTGGTCAACCAGGCCATCGTGCCAGGCCTGAGCAATCGTTCGCGCTGGTTGATGCACAACTACGTGGTACGTCAGAGCCTGAGCTTCTTCCAGAACGACTTCGCAGGCAGCGTCGCCAACCGGGTGATGCAGACCGGCACGTCGCTGCGCGAATCCGCTGTGCAGATGGTCGACTCGCTCTGGTACATCGTGGTCTATACCGGCACCGCGCTGTATCTGTTCGCACAGGCCGACTGGCGATTGATGATGCCGTTGCTGCTGTGGCTGATTGCCTATGCAGTGATCATGGTCTACTTCGTGCCGCGCGCGAAGGAGCGGGCATGGATCGCCTCGGAAGCACGCTCCAAGGCGATGGGTCGCATCGTCGATGGCTACACCAACATTCCTACGCTGAAGCTGTTCGCCCATGGCGGCCGCGAGCAGGCCTACGTGGCCGAGTCGATCCAGGAGCTGGCGGTCAAGCACCGCGCGCAGACCCGGGTGACGACCGGCATGGACCTGGCCATCGCCATCGTCAACGGCTTCCTGATCGCCGGGACCTGTGGCCTGGCACTGTGGCTGTGGAACGGTGGCCACATCACCGTCGGCGCGATCACCTTGGCGACGGGCCTGGTCATCCGCATCCACAACATGTCGGGCTGGATCATGTGGACCATCAACGGCATCTTCGAGGACATCGGTACGGTGCAGGACGGCATCACCACCATCGCCCAGCCGCTGACCGTGCAGGACCGTGAGGACGCCGTGCCGCTGCAGGTCACCCAGGGCGGCGTGCACTTCCAGGATGTCCATTTCCACTACGGCAAGAAGGGCGGCGTGATCGCCGGCCTTGACCTGGTGGTGAAGCCGGGCGAGAAGATCGGCCTGGTCGGGCCCTCCGGTGCCGGCAAGTCGACCCTGGTCAATGTGCTGCTGCGGCTGTATGACCTGGAAAGCGGCCGCATCCTGATCGACGGCCAGGACATCGCGCATGTCACACAGGAGAGCCTGCGCCAACAGATCGGCGTGGTGACCCAGGACACCTCGCTGCTGCACCGCTCGATCCGCGACAACCTGCTGTACGGGCGCCCGGATGCCACCGATGATCAGTTGCGTGCTGCGGTCGCCAAGGCGCGTGCGGAAGCGTTCATCGACACGCTGGTGGACGGGCAGGGGCGCCGTGGCTACGACGCACATGTCGGCGAGCGTGGGGTGAAGCTGTCCGGCGGCCAGCGCCAGCGAATCGCCATTGCCCGCGTGCTGCTGAAGGACGCGCCGATCCTGGTGCTGGACGAGGCGACGTCGGCGCTGGATTCGGAAGTGGAAGCCGCGATCCAGGACAGCCTGGACGAATTGATGGGAGGCAAGACGGTGATCGCGATCGCGCATCGGCTGTCGACCATCGCGCGCATGGACCGTCTGGTGGTCATGGACCAGGGCCGGATCGTGGAAACCGGCAGCCATGCCGAGCTGATCGCGGCCGGTGGTCTGTATGCGCGGCTGTGGGCACGGCAGACCGGCGGGTTCGTGGCGGCCGACCAGTAGCCGTTTCGGCTGCGGCCGTTCCGCGCAGGGCGTGGATGCGGCGCAAAGAAGAACGGCCCGGTTGCCCGGGCCGTTCATCATCCACATCCAGCGCAGCCGCTTACTCGATCGGCTGATCCAGCATCAGCTGGCGGGCGAAGCGCACCGGCGGTGCGCCGTAGGACAGCATCTGGTCGTGGTAGGCCTTCAGGTTGAACGTGTCGCCCAGCTTGTCCTGCATCGCCTTGCGGGTGTCGAAGTGCTCCTGCGCGCCCACGAAGTAGGTCGGCAGCTGCGCCGAGGTCAGCTGCGCGCGCACCCACTTGCCGGCCGCTTCGCTCTCCTGCTGGAACGCGTCGTGGGTCATCAGGTGCATCGCCTTCTCGCGATCCCAGTTGTCCACGTGCACGCCCTGGTCGAGGATGGCGTTGGAGATCGTGCGCAGGTAGAACTTCAGCTGCACCAGGTGGAACAGCGGATCGTTGTCGAGGTAACCCTGCTCCTGCATCATGCGCTCGGTGTAGACCGCCCAGCCTTCGGCGAACAGGCCCGACCGCAGTACTGCGCGCAGGGTGGAGGGGAACTTGGCCGAATGCCAGCCTTCCAGGTAATGGCCCGGCGTGCCTTCATGGATGCTCAGCAGGTGGATCATGCGCGAGTTGTACTCACGCAGGAAGGAATCGACCTGCTTGTCGTTCCAGTCGTCGGGAATCGGCGACACCGCGTAGAAGGTCTTCAGGTTCTTGTCCAGCGGGCCCGGCGAATCGCAGTAGGCCACGGCCACGCCACGCTGGAATTCCGGCATCAGGATGATGTCCACCGGCGCATCCGGCAGCGTCATCAGGTCGTGCTCGCGCACGAACGCGGTGGACTGGTCCAGCGCGGCCTTGGCGTCGTCGACCACCTTGTCACGTGCCGGCTTGTCGGCGTAGGCCAGTTCCAGCGCGGCCTCGATGGCCTTCTGCTGCTGCTCGTCGGTCGGCTGCGCCGGCATCTCCGGCGCGCCCGGCTTGTCCTTCAGCACCGTCTGCGCGATGCCGTACATGTCTTCGCGCACGCGCTTGAGCTCGGCACGCGCGCGCTCACCGATCTCCTGCCGCGACAGCGAAGAACTGAGGGCGAACTTGAGCTTCTGGTCGTACTTCTCCGCACCGATGCGGAAATCACCCTTCGCGTTCGGCACGAGGGTCTTGTCCAGCCAGGTCTGCTGCTCGTCCACGGCCTTCTTCAGGCCATCGATGGCGGCCTGCAGGCGCTGCTGGTCGGCCTGCGGCAGTTCGCCGATATGCGGGGTGATGAAGGTATCGACGATGCTGAGAATGCCCTTGTTCTGCTTGGCCACCGTCTCGGCATGGATCTTCGGCACACGCGCCGGATCGAGGTTCTCGCGGGCCTGGGCGAAGATCGCCGGCAGCTTTTCCATGCGCGCGGTGGCCGACTTCAGCCGTTCCGGCAGCGGCGCGAACTCGCGTGCCATCAGGCCGTAGATCGCGCTGCCGGCGATGCCGTTGTACAGCTGCGGATCCCACTTGCCGGACTGCAGCACTTCGGCGTTCCAGATTTCCGACTGCAGCTGGTTGCGCAGGATGGCGGCATCGACCTGGTTCTCCCGGCCCAGCTTGGCCACGTCGATCCTGTCCAGCTCGCCCAGCAATGCCTTGTAGGCGGCGACAGTCTTCTGCTGGCCGGCCGCACTCAGGTCGTCGATCTCGCTGTCGTAGCGGTGGTCGCCGATCTGGGTGGCGCTGACCGGGGACAACTGCATCCAGGTGTCCAGGGCGCGCTTGGACAGTTCGGCAAAGGCCGCATCGGCTGCCGCGTCACCGGCCTGCTGGCTGGCGGCGGAGGTGGAACCGGCGGTCGGGGCGTCGGCCTGCTGGCAGCCGGCGAGGGCGGCGACCAGGGCGAGGGCAAGAAGATGCGGGCGCATCGGCATTCCTGTACGGGGTCAAACCCCGAGCATAGGCCGCCAGGGCTGCTTTGTCCCCGTGCCATAGGATTACCATTGGCACCTACACGGACCCGCCAGCGGAGAAAAGGACATGGAATACCAGGGAAGCTGCCATTGCGGCAGGATCGCATTCACGGTGCAGGCCGAGGCCCCGATCAGCGACGTCATCGACTGCAACTGCTCGATGTGCCGCCGCCGCGGCAGCCTGCTGTGGTTTGCGCCACGCGAGGCATTCCAGCTGCAGACCGATCCAGCCGATGTGGCCACCTACCAGTTCAACAGGCACCACATCGACCACCACCATTGCCGCGAGTGCGGCACTGCACCGTACAGCGAGGCCGTGGATCCGCGCAGCGGTGCGGCCATGGTGGCGGTCAACGTACGCTGCCTGCCGCAGGTCGACCTGGCCGGCCTGTCGGTGACCTCCTACGACGGAGCCGCAGCGTGACGGTCCGGCATGGATGGGGGGGCGCTTTGACCGTGCCGGCACTCGTGCTGGCCCTGGCGGCCTGCGCGAAGGTGGAGCACGCGGCCGGCGCCGGTGGTGCCGCAGCCGAAGCCGAAGCCGTAGCGTCGCCCGAAGGCGCCTTCCTGGCCTATGAACACGACGTGCAGGTGCAGCTGGACGCGGAAACGATCGCGCCGCGCATCCAGCAGGTCGCGCAGGCCTGCCAGAGTGCGAAGTTCGGCGACTGTGCGGTGCTGCAGGTGGACCAGCGCAGTGGCGATTCACCCAGCGGCGAGGTCCGGGTGCGCATCGCGCCGAAGGGCGTGGAGCCCCTGATCGGCCTGGCGGGCGAGGGCGGCACACTGCAGTCGCGCACCACCCGCGCCGAGGATCTTGCACAGCAGGTGGCCGATACCGCGTTGACCAAGGCACGGTTGGAGAAGGAACACGCACGCCTGCTCGCCTACCAGGACCGTGGCGGTCTGAAGATCGAGGATCTGCTGGCGATCAGCACGCGCCTGTCGGAGATCGAGGCGGGGGTGGAGCAGGCCAGCAAGGACGCCGCGCAGCAGCGTCGCCGCATCGATACGCAGCTGCTGACGCTGCACTTCGGTACCACCTCCGGCGAGCGCGGCCGCAGCGAGATCGGCGATGCGCTGAGCGAGTCGGGCAGCATCCTCAGTACCAGTATCGCCTTCCTGATCCGTGCGGCGGCTGCATTGCTGCCGGTCGCGGTACTGGCATTGATCGCAGGATGGGGTGTGAGGGCGGGGTTGCGTCGCCGCCGTCGGACGCCGTAACGCGCGGGTTCGCCGGGCCACGCCCGGCGATGCTCAGCCTTCGTCGGTCTCGTATTCGACGAACACGTCCAGCTCCAGCGCAAGCTCCTGCACCGCGTCACGAACCTTCTGCGCGGTGCTTTCGTTGCCCACCTCCACCTCCAGTTCGTGGATGCCCGGACCGATGTCATCGGACAGTCCTGCCGAACTGGAGTCATCGTCGTCCATGTGTGGCATCAGATCGTCGGTTTCCTCGACATGTTCGATGCCTTCCAGGCCCAGCAGCAGGTCGCTGATCGCACGGGCGTCGTCTTCGGTTCCAGTAATGCGCATTCGCAGCAGGGCCATGGCAGATGCAGGTCGTTGTGGAGGTATCCGCAGCGTAGCCAGCGATGGGCAAAGACCGGGTGAGGGCCTGGTCAGCCGGGCGTGGGCGCGCGGCCGAGCAGACTGTCGGGCAGTGCCGGGATCGGTGTGCGGTCGTCCTGTGCCTGGGCCAGCAGCCAATCGATGAACAGGCGTGCGGCCGGGCTGGGCGGCTGGCCTTCGGCATGCACCACGTAATACGCATAGCGGGCCTTCAGGGCGGGCCCAGGCAGCCGCACCACCTCGTAGCGCTGCAGGTAGGGTTGGGCGATGTGGGTGCGCGCCAGCACCGCGCCCATGCCATACACCGCGGCCCGCATCGCATCGGTGCTGTCGGCGAAGGTGTGCATCGGCGGCAGCGGCGAGGGCGGACGTACGCCCGCATGGCGGAACCAGTCGCGCCAGCCCTGCGGCGAGAGATCGGTCAGCAGCGGCAGCTCGGCGATGCGCGCCGGATCGTGCAGGGCTTCCACGCCCGGCAGCGCCGGCGAGGCGACCGGGAACAGGCTGTCGTCCATCAGGTGTTGCGCGTGCAGCCCCGGCCACTGGCCCAGGCCATAGCGGATGCCCACCTCCGGTCCGTTGTCGTCGTAGCGGTCCAGGCCGCTGCCGGTGTGCAATTCCACCCGGATGTGCGGATGCGCCTGGGTGAAGCGCGGCAGGCGTGGCAGCAGCCAGCAGTACGACAGCGAGCGCAGGGTGGTGATGCGCAGCGGCACGCTGTCCGCATCCGGATGCAGATTGTGGGCGACGGCGGCGACATCGGTGAACGCCGCACTGGCGGCGTCGGCCAGCTGCCGGCCTTCGGCGGTCAGCCGCACGCCGCGGGCATGGCGCAGGAACAGGCGGGTTTCCAGCACCTCTTCCAGGCGGCGGACATGGTGGCTGACCGCGCTGGCGGTCAGGTGCAGTTCCTGCGCGGCCTGGGCGAAGTTCTGGTGGCGCGCGGCGACCGCGAACACGGCCAGGGCAGGGAGCAGGGAAGGGCGTAGCTGCATGTCCAGCCTCAAACCATATTTGTGGCTGGCAGCGATACTACGCGCTTGTGCGGCGGGCGTCTGCGTCTGATCCTGTTGTACCAACCGAGGAGTGGATGATGGACGGAGGCAGGGCATGAATGCGGTCCCACAGGCGGCCGAGCGCGACTGGCGCACGCCGCTGGAGTTGACCCTGCTGGGCGCCATCTGGGGGTGCTCGTTCCTGTTCATGCGGGTGGCGGTGCCATCGTTCGGCCCGTTCGCCCTGGTCGAGGTGCGTCTGCTGCTGGGGGCACTGGTACTGCTGCCGTTCCTGTGGCGCGCGCGGGCGCAGTTCCCGCCGCGGCGCTGGCTGTGGCTGGCGCCGATCGGCCTGGTCAACTCGGCGTTGCCGTTCGTGCTGTTCGCCTACGCCGCCGAGCACGCACCGGCGGCGATCGGTGCGATCTGCAATGCGATGACGGTCCTGTTCGCCGCGCTCATCGCCTTCCTGTTCTTCGGCGAGAAGATCGGTGTGCGTCGCGCGGGTGCGTTGCTGGTCGGCTTTGCCGGCGTGGTGGTGCTGGCGACGGCCAAGGTCTCGGGCCTGGGCATCGGCACGGCCGTGCTGGCCGGCGCCGCGGCATCGCTGCTGTACGGACTGGGGGTGAACCTGGTGAAGCGGCACATGGCGGGCCTGCCGTCTGCTGCCGCGGCGGCGGCGACGCTGTCCTGCGCCTCGCTGTGGATGCTGCCGATGGCGGTGAGCCATTGGCCGCAGGCCGCGATTCCGCTCAAGGCGTGGGGCGCGGCGATTGCCTTGGGCGTGGCCTGCACCGGGCTGGCGTTCCTGATGTTCTACCGTCTGATCGGCCGCATCGGCCCGTCGCGTGCATCCACGGTGACCTACCTGATTCCGCTGTTCGGTGCGGCGTTCGCGTGGCTGTTCCTGGGTGAGCCGGTGACGCTGCAGATGCTGATTGCGGGTGCGTTGATTCTGGGTAGCGTGGCGGTGAGTCAGAAGGGCTGAGCGGTTTCGCGCGTGACGCGTGCTGAAGGTGCTTCACTGTTCATGGGCGTTACTTTTCTTTGTACGCAAAGAAAAGTAACCAAAAGAAACGTTCCGCCGACCGCGAGCCGATGCGCGTTGCGCATCGGTACCCTGCGCTCCTCGGCCCGTCGAGGGACGGCGCGGGAACTCGCTGCGCTCAGACACCCGCGCCTCTTCGCCCTCGCCGGACCTGCGGTGCTCGGCTCGCTCAAGGCGGACCCAAGATCAAAGGCAAAAGCGGTCGCTTCGCTCGCCGGGCCCGGCCCGGCACTACCAAACATCGTCGTGCAGCTGTGGCTCTTGACCTTGAGTCCGCCTTGAGCGAGCCGAGCATCGCAGGGGAATCAGGGGCGAAGAGGTGCCGATGTCTGAGCGCAGCGAGTTCGGCACCGTCCCCTGATTCACCGAGAAGCGCAAGGGACCGACGTGCGAAGCACGGCCGCTCGCGACCTGGCGGCGCGTTTCTTTTGGTTACTTTTCTTTTCGCGCGAAAAGAAAAGTAACGCCCATGAACAGTGAAGCACCTTCAGCACGCGTCACGTGCAGGAACCCATCACCGCACCGGCACCGGAACATTGCACAGATCGATATGCCCAGCCGGACGCTTGTAGAAATCATCCACGCGATTGCGTCGCGCCTCCACCGTATCGGCGAAAGTCTTTGAATCAGTACGCAACACCTGGATCGGCGTGCGTTCGGCGGCCGTCACGTCGCTGGCACGGCGGATCGAAATGATTGGCGTGCGCAGCTTCGGGTCTTCATAGAAGCCCATCGGCGCCGGGCCGCGCGGGATCGCGCTGAGCAGTTCCATGCCCTTCAGGACGCGACCGACCAGGGTGATGTTGCGGTCCAGCTGACGTGGCGACTGCCCGGTCACCACGTACAGTTCGGCACCGATGCTGCTGTCCTCGTCGTTGTTGCGACCGGCCCCCAGCATGCCGTAGCAGTGCGCCAGCCAGGCCTTGCCGGCCTGCGGATCCTGTCCGACCGGGAAGCCATCGACGAAACCGGTCTGCGCCGCCCAGCCATCGCGGTCCGGCAGCACGCTCACCTTCAGGCCGGCGCTGGCACGCTCGAACTCGGCCGGCAGCTTGCGCGCGGCACTGCCGAACGGCCTGGCCTTGGCCGGGTCATCGGCGTCGGCATCGCCGAACTGCACGACGAAGTTGTCCTGGGAACGGTAGATGCTGGTGCCGTCCCAGAAGTGCTCGTGGGCGAACGTCTGGATGTTGGCGACATGGCGTGGTGCGAACTGGGGCGCCAGTTCGATGATCACCCGGCCGGCAGGCAGATCCATGTACAGCAGGTTGGCCGGGTCGGGGGTGCGCCAATCGCTGGCGGCCGAGGCGTCAAGGATCTGCTGCGGGCTGCGGTAGGGCGTCGCTGCGCTGGCCAGCGAGGGCAACAGGCAGGCCAGGGCGAGGGCGGTCAGGGCAAGGCGACGACGGTGCGGCATGGAAACCCCGGAACATGAACGAGCCCTCGATTCTGCGCGAGCCGCAGGGCCACGCCAACCGGCAGGATGACTAACGACACATTCGCTATACCGAACTTCGCACTACTGTGGACTTCAACGTAGTGGAGGGCCGGGCATGTCGGAAGACGACATCCACCTGAAGAAGTTCCAGAAGGAGCTCAGCGCCGGAACCGTGTCGCTGGCCCTGCTGGCGGTGCTGGCCCGTACCGGCGAGCCGCTGTACGGGTACCTCATCGCCAAGGAGCTGGAGCGCGTGGGCGAGGGCGTGCTGAGTGGCAAGCAGAGCGCGCTGTACCCGGTGCTGCGCAACCTGGAGAACGGCGGCCTGCTGGAGAGCCATGTCGAGCCCTCCAGCAGCGGGCCGCCCCGGCGCTACTACCGCATCAATGACCGTGGCCGCGAAGTGCTGGCGCAGTGGCGCCAGGCCTGGCAGGCCACCCGTGATTCCGTCGATTCCGTGTTGGAGGGGGTACCGCAATGAACGACCCGAGCCTGGCAGGCCGCGCCCTGCCGACCACCATCCCGCAGTACCTGGCGCAACTGCGCGAGGCGCTGCAGGGCGCCGATCCGGCGATGGTGCAGGACGCGCTGTATGACGCCGAGGAATACCTGCGTTCCGAGCTGGCCGCCCAGCCCGGTCGCAGCGAGGCGGAGGTGATTGCCGATGTGGCCGGCAGCTACGGTGCGCCGGATGAAGTGGCGGAGATCTACCGCGAAACGGAAGTCACCGTGAACCGCGCATTGCGCACGCCGCGCGCCGACACCGCGCCGGTGCTGCGTGTGGCAGCCGAGGCCAGTGGTGTGGAACCGGCCGCAGCACCGCCGGTGCCGCGGCCGCGCTCGCTGCTGTCGCGCTTCTTTGGCGTGGTGGCCGATCCGCACACCTATGGCGCGCTGTTCTACATGCTGCTGTCGCTGGCCACCGGCATCTTCTTCTTCACCTGGGTGGTGACCGGCCTGTCGCTGTCGCTCGGCCTGCTGATCCTGATCATCGGCGTGCCGTTGACCGTGCTGTTCTTCGGTTCGGTGCGCGGGCTGGCACTGCTGGAGGGGCGCCTGGTCGAGGCGCTGCTGGGCGAGCGCATGCCGCGGCGGCCGCGCTATACCGACCGCAGCCGCAGTTGGCTGCAGCGTATCGGCGACATGTTCACGGACGGCCGCACCTGGCTGACCCTGTTGTACTTCGTGCTGATGCTGCCCTTGGGCATCGTCTACTTCACCATCGCGGTGACGCTGCTGTCGCTGTCGCTGGGACTGATCTGGGCGCCGGTGGCAGCGATCTTCAGCGGGGAAATCCCGGGCGTATACGTTGATGGCGTGAACGTGCTGCCGATGGCTGCCTCGCCGCTGGTCGGGATCGTGGTCGCCGCGGCGGGTGCCCTGCTGCTGCTGCTGACGCTGCACCTGGCACGCGGCATCGGCAAGCTGCATGGCCTGATCGCCAAGAACCTGCTGGTGCGCTTGTAAGCAGCAAGGGGGTCAGGGCCCTGTTCGCAGAACAGGGCTCTGACTCCGTTCGAGCGGGGTGCCGGGGTCAGAGCCCTTTCTGTTGGAAAGGGATCCGACCCCCGGCGCAGGGTCAGCCCGCCTTGCGGCGCAGCGGGGTGACGTTGCTCTTCTTCTTCGCTTTTGCCGCTGGCGCTTCTGCGTGCGCCGCGAAGAAGTCGCGTACCTTCGGGTACACCACCTCGCGCCAGCGGCGGCCGCTGAAGATGCCGTAATGGCCGGCGCCTTCGACGATGAAATGCTCGCGGCGCTCGGCCGGGATGCCCGTACACAGCGCCTGCGCAGCTTCGGTCTGGCCGAGGCCCGCGATATCGTCCAGTTCGCCTTCGATGCTCAGCAGCGCGGTATCGCGGATCGCCGAAGGGTCGACCTTTTCGCCGTTGACCACCCACTCTCCGCGCGGCAGCAGGAAGTCCTGGAAGACCACGCGGATGGTATCCAGGTAGTACCTGGCAGGCATGTCCAGCACCGCGTTGTACTCATCATAGAAGCGGCGGTGCGCGTCGGCGTCTTCCAGATCGCCCTTGACCAGGTCGGCGTAGAAGTCCCAGTGCGAGCTGAAATGGCGGCTGGGATTCATCGACAGGAAGCCGGCGTGCTGCAGGAAGCCCGGGTACACGCGACGGCCTGCGCCGGGGTAGCCGGCCGGCACGCTGTGGATGACGTTGTTCTCGAACCAGGACAGCGGGTTCTGGGTCGCCAGATTGTTCACCGCGGTGGGGCTGCAGCGTGCGTCGATCGGACCGCCCATCATCACCAGCGTGCGCGGGGTGGGCTCGCCACGGCTGGCCATCAGTGATACCGCGGCCAGCACCGGTACGGTCGGCTGGCACACGCTGACCACGTGCAGGCGCTCGACGCCAAGGTGGCGGATGAACTCCTGGATGTAGGCGATGTAGTCGTCCAGGCCGAAATCACCTTCGCTGGCCGCAACCATGCGCGCATCGACCCAGTCGGTGACGTAGACACGATGGTCGCGCAGCAGCGTGCGCACGGTATCGCGCAGCAGCGTGGCGTGATGGCCGGACAGCGGCGCCACCACCAGCACGAAGGGCTGGTTGAGCATGGTGTGCAGCTGGTCGGCTTCGTTGCTGTGACGCTTGAAGCGCAGCAGCTTGCAGAACGGCTTGCTCACTTCCTCGTGCACGACGATCGGCACGCGCTCGCCTTCGACCTCGATTTCGTTGATGCCCCACTCGGGCTTCTCGTAATCCTTGCCGATGCGATGGAACAGTTCGTTGACCGCCGCCAGGCGTTCGGCACCCGGCATCTGCGACCACCAGTGGCCGGGATTGGCGAAGAACTTGGCGTTGGCCTGGGCCTGGTGCACCCAGGGGGCGAGCAGGTTGCGGGTCAGTTCGTGCAGTTGATAGAGCATGACGACCGAATATGTATGGTCATATGTTGCCGCGCAGCATATCCCATCCGGGTGTCCCGCAGGTTAAGTTGGCTGAAAATAATGAATCCGGATTCACATCCGTTCCAGCGCGGCCGCATCGCCTGCCAGGGCGGGGCCGAGCCAGCAGTGCGACCCTGCCGGCTGCAGGCCGTGCCGGGCCAGCGTCCGGCGATACCAGCCTGCCGGGCGGGCCTGGAAGCCCTCATGGTCGCCCTCGAATGCGTCCTCCGCGGCGAAGGTCTCCAGGAAGGCGATGCCGCCGGTCAGCTCGGCCACGCCGGCCAGGCCGGCGCGCAGCTCGCGGTCGGGCACGTAGTGCATCACGTCCGAGCAGACCAGCAGGTCCACCGGCGCACACGGCCGCAGCCAGGCAAAGTCGCCGAAGCGGGCCAGATGCAGGTTCCGGGTCCGGCCATAGCGACGCACAGCGTACTCGCTGCTGTCGAAGCCCAGATACTCGACCTTCGGACGCAGTTTCCGCAGCGGCGCGCGCCAGGCCCCCTCGCCGCAGCCGATGTCCAGCACGCTGCGGATCGGCCGCTCCAGGTAGTACTCGGCAGTGGCCACCGCCAATGCCACCTTGCGGGCGAGGCGGGCGCTGCCGCCGATGTCGGCCCGGCGGTACCAGCGCTGGAAGTAGGCGGCGTCGTAGGTCTTGTCCACGCAGAAGGAGGTTTCGTTGAAAACGGTGCCTATCGTACGGCGTTGCCGCTCGCCGTGCGTCGATCGGTCGCGCCGACCGCAGCCGGTACACCGGCTCGCCATGCGAGAATGGCCGCCACCTACGCCAGCCGCTGGAGCGAGCGCATGCAGAGCTACTACTGGGTCAAGACCTTCCACATCGTGTTCGTGGTGGCGTGGATGGCGACGGTGTTCTATCTGCCGCGCATCCTGGTGAACCTGGCCGAGGCGGCGGGACAATCCGCGGTGGTCGAGCGCCTGCAGCTGATGGGCCTGCGTCTGTACCGTTTCGGCCACTCGATGTTCGGCCTGGCCTTCGTCCTGGGACTGGTGTTGTGGTTGGGCTACCGGGTCATTCCGGACTTCCCGACGATGGTCGCGCCGGGCGGTGCCGGCTGGCTGCATGCCAAGCTCGGCCTGGTGGTGCTGCTGCTGGTCTACTTCGGCTGGACCGGCCGCCTGCTCAAGGGCGTCGCCAAGGGCCGGCCTCTGCCGTCCTCGCGCGCGCTGCGCTGGATCAACGAGATCCCGCTGCTGGCCTTCATTCCGATCGTCTGGCTGGTGCTGGCCAAACCCTTCTGAGCCGGCGCACATCGCGCACCTCCAGATGAATCGCCGCGTAACCTGACGAGCGGCGCGGCGCGCCTTGCAACAAATTGCATGGGCCCCGCCCGTGCGTCTCCAGATACTGCGCGCCTTCGACACAGCGGCTGCCTGCAACAGTCCCGCCATTGCTCCGCGTGGGCATGGATGGGAATGCCAGGTACTGCACGCACGCTGTGCCGCTCACGTGTCCCCTCTGGAGATCCATCATGAAACATGCCCATCGTTCCGCCGCAGGCGGGCGTTCCCTTGCCCTGCGTCCGCTCTCGCAATGCCTGCTGCTGGCACTGGCCCTGCCGTTGGCCCAGCACGCTTCTGCCGGCTATCTCAACGACGAGGACTACGACGTCGTGCAGGGGGACCCGACCGAGGCATGGCAGCTGACCAATGGGGCCAACCTGACGGTGACCGACGCGTCCACTTACGGCATCAATGCGACCTACGGCTCCAACGTCGTGCTCACGCGTGCGGATGTGCTGGTCCGCAATGCCAATCAGAACATTCACGTGCAATCGGGTTCCAGCCTGATCGCGCGCAACAGCCGCATCGACCTGGGCATGACCCAGTTCAACATCTCGGTTGATTCGTCGGCACGCCTCTACAACACGCGGATCGATTCCATCGGTGGTGCCATCGCCTTGTTCCCGGAATTCCGCGGTGGACAGGGCGACGTGTACCTTCTGATGGACAACTCCCACCTGGATGTAGCGCACCGCGACAGCACGGGTTGGAACCATAACGTCGGTCTGGCGATGGGTGCCGGGCGGGCTGACATTGTCAACGGTTCGACGATCCGGGCCAGCCGCAACGGTGCCGTCATGTACTTCGAATATCGGGGTGCGGACAACCTGGTATTGAACGTCGACAATTCCACCCTGGAGTCGCAGACCGGCCCGGCGATCTGGGTCAATCCCGATGTCGACTGGGGCAGTCCCGATGCCGACGTCGACGGCGAATCCGCCGAGATCAACATCCGCAACGGTGCGCGCCTGATTGCCGGCGATGGCACGCTGCTGCTGGTCAAGCATGGCGAGGAGGGGCAGGTCGGCAACGTTGCTGTGCGCTTCAACGTGGAGAACGCGGCGCTGACCGGCGACATCATTGCCGATCGCACCTCCTACACGGGCCAGCTGGATGTCTCGCTGCGCAACCGCGCCACGCTGATCGGCCGCATCGTCGATGCGAGCTCGGTGGCGGTGGGGGAGCAGAGCACCTGGCAGCTGACCGGCGACAGCAGTGTCGGCCGTCTGCAGCTGGATGCGGGCAGCATGGTCAAGCTGGGCGACGGCGCGGGCGGCTTCAACACGCTGTCCCTGGACGAGTTCGTCGGTAACGGCGGCACGCTGGTATTCAACACGGTGCTTGGCGAGGACGACTCGCAGACCGACCGCCTGGTGATCGCCGGTGATGCGACCGGGCAGGCCAATGTGCGGGTGCTCAACGCCGGCGGCCAGGGCGCGCAGACCGACAAGGGCATCGAGCTGATCGAGATCAACGGCGCGTCCGACGCCCAGTTCGACCTGGTCGGCCGTGCGGTCGGCGGGCAGTACGAGTACTTCCTGTTCAAGGATGAGGCCGACGGCAACTGGTACCTGCGTTCGGAACTGCCGGTGACGCCGCCGGATCCCTGTGACCTGGATCCGTCGCTGCCCGACTGCGACCCGACCGGTCCGATCAATCCGGATCCGAAGCCGGTGCTGCGCCCGGAGACCGGCGCGTACCTGGCCAACCAGTACGCCGCAGGGCAGTTGTTCCGCCTGCAGCGCAGTGATCGCGACGGCAATGCGGCCGTTGCCGAGGGTGTGCACGGGTGGGCACGCGTGGACAGCCAGCAGGCGCGCCTGGGGGCCATGCAGGAGCAGCTGGATCTGCGCACGCAGCGCCATGTGGTGCAGGTGGGCGCAGACGTGGGGCTGTTCGATGAAGGGCGTGGCCGCCTGGGCGTGATGCTCGGTAGTGGGCGTGCTGACAGCACCAGCACCTCGGCGCTGACCGGCTTTGCGGCACGCGGCAAGGTCGCCGGCGTGGCCGCAGGGGTGTACGGCAGCTGGAACACTGGTCGTGCCTATGTGGACAGCTGGGTGCAGCACGGCCGCTTCAACAACCGGGTGGAAGGCGATGGCCTGGCCGCGGAGCGCTACGACAGCGACCTGTGGCAGGGTTCGCTGGAGGCGGGTTACCGCTTCGGCGTCGGCACGCTGGGCGACAGCAGGGTCAGCCTGCAGCCGGAGCTGCAGCTGGTCTACACCAACGTCAGCACGGATCGACATACCGAGCAGAACGGCACCGTGGTGCGTGGCCTGGGCGAAAGTGGCCTGTCCGGCCGCCTCGGCCTGCGCCTGGAAGCGGAATCGACCGGCACGCATGGCGCCGTGGTGACCCCGTACCTGACCGCCAACTGGTATCGCGACGCCCGCACGGGTGGCATGGCGTTCGATGACGTGGCCATGGACAGCGACGCGCCGCGCAACCGCTACGCGCTGGGTGCAGGCGCGCGGGTGGAATTCACCAAGGGCTGGACGGGCTGGGGCGGTCTGGACGTGAGCCGCGGTGACTCCGGCTACCGCGAAGTCAGCGCCACGCTGGGCATGTCCTACAACTGGTAAGCAGATCGGCGTACGGCGGGCCCGTACGCGCAGGAACAGGGACGTATCGCCACACGGATGTGGCACTGAAGCCGGGCATTGCCCGGCTTCAGGCGTTACCGTGCAGCGGAAGCAGCGATTACGCCGCCTCGTAGGTGCCGTAGCTGCGCAGGCGCTTGTAGCGCTGCTCCAGCAGTTCCCCGGTGGACAGCTTGTCCAGCGCGTCCAGCTCGTTCAGCAGCACGGCCTTCAGGCGCCGGGCCATCTGCGTCGGGTTGCGGTGGGCGCCGCCGGTCGGCTCGCGCACGACCTTGTCGACCAGGCCCAGGCTCTTCAGGCGCGGGGCGGTCAGGCCCAGCTGTTCGGCCGCGTCCTTGGCCTTGCCGGCGTCCTTCCACAGGATCGAGGCGCAGCCTTCCGGGGTAATGGTCGAATACACCGCGTACTCCAGCATCACGGTGCGGTCGCCCACGCCCAGTGCCAGCGCGCCGCCCGAGCCGCCTTCGCCGATCACGGTGCAGATCACCGGCACCTTCAGTTCGGCCATTTCCATCAGGTTGCGCGCGATCGCTTCGGACTGGCCGCGCGATTCGGCGTCGATGCCCGGCCAGGCGCCGGCGGTGTCGATCAGGGTCAGCACCGGCAGGCCGAAACGCTCGGCCATCTTCATCAGGCGCAGCGCCTTGCGGTAGCCCTCGGGCTTGGGCATGCCGAAGTTGCGCTTGATCTTCTCCTTGGTGTCGCGGCCCTTCTGGTGGCCGATGACCATCACCGCGCGGCCATTGATGCGGGCCAGGCCGCCCATGATGGCCTTGTCGTCGGCAAAGGCGCGATCACCGGCCAGTTCCTGGAACTCATCGAAGATGATGCGGATGTAATCGGCGGTGTAGGGCCGCGACGGGTGGCGGGCCAGCTGCAGCACCTGCCAGGAGGTCAGGTTGCGGAAGATCTGTGCGGTACGCATGCGCAGCTTGTCCTGCAGCGCGTGCACTTCGGCCTCGACATTGACCGCCGGACCGGCACTGGCGTTGCGCAGCTCCTGGATCTTCGCTTCCAGGTCGGCGATGGGTTGCTCGAAGTCGAGGTAGTTCGGATTCATCGGAAGCCGTCGTGTAAAGAAGGAGGAAAGTGTAGCCGAACCCGGTGAAATTCCCCGTACGCCCCTGTCTGGAGCGTACGGAGGGGCTGGCCGGCAGGCAGCGCGCTGCCTTGGCCGCGCCAGCTGGACGCGGGACCTGGCGGGGCGGGATCAGCTGGCCCAGGGCGGGCTGTAGCGCACCTTCAGGGTGCGCACGGCCGGGTCGGCGCGCAGCGCTTCCATCAGCTTCGAGTCGATGCGCACGGCGCTCTGTCCGGACACGTCGAGCATGCCGGCGATACCGCCGTGCGGGCCCTTCAGCAGCAGGTCCAGGCGCAGGGGCGTGCGGCCGGGGCGATGGCGGTCGAGCAGGGCATCGATGCGCTCCCACACCGGCCGTTGCTGGCGAAGGTCCAGCCGCAGCGACAGGCGCGTAGCGTAGTTGGCGCAGACCTCATCGAAATCCCAGCACTGGCGGATGCGCAGGGCGTAGCCACCGTTGAATTCGTCTTCACGCAGGCCGCCCTTGACCACCAGGATGCGGTCCTTGGTCATCAGGTGGCCGAACTCGGCCAGGGTGTCGGAGAACGCGCTGCACTCCACGCGTCCACGCCCGTCCTCGAGCTGGATGAAGATCTGGCTTTCGCCCTTGCGGCGCACGCCGACCACCTGGCCGGCCAGCACGGTCTGCACTTCCGGGCGCCAGCGCTTCTCACCGCCACCACCACCACCGCCGCTGTTGGCGCTCCAGATCTTTTCCACCGCGCCCAGATCGTTGCCGACCAGATCGCGCACGTCGTCGCGCCACGGATCGAATGGATGGCCGCTGAGGTAGAAGCCCAGCGTGTCGCGCTCGCCGTTCAGGCGCTGCAGCAGGGGCCACTCTTCGGCCTCCGGCAGGTCCAGCTGGATCGTCGCCGCGCTCGGGTCCGGCCCACCGAACAGCGAGTTCTGCCCGGAGGCGCGCTCGCGTGCCATCTGCTCGGTGGCCTTGATCACTTCCGGCAGCTGCAGCATCAGCGAGGCGCGGTTGCGGCCCAGCTCATCCAGTGCGCCGCAGTTTATCATCGCTTCCAGGGTGCGCCGGTTGAGCTTGGCCGAGCCGACGCGGGTACAGAAATCGAGCAGGTCGGTGTAGTTTCCGCCCCGCAGCCGCTCGTCCACCACCGCTTCGCAGGCACCCTGGCCGACACCCTTGATCGCACCCAGGCCGTACTGGATGGTGTCCGGCGTGGCTGCCTCGAACATGAAGGCGGACTGGTTCACCTTCGGCGGCAGCACGGTCAGGCCGAGGTTGCGCACCTCGTCGAGGAAGCCGACCACCTTGTCGGTGTTGTCCATGTCCGAAGACAGCGTGGCCGCCATGAACTCGGCCGGGTAATGGCGCTTGAGCCACGCGGTCTGGTAACTGACCAGCGCGTAGGCAGCGGCGTGCGACTTGTTGAAGCCGTAGCCGGCGAACTTCTCCATCAGGTCGAAGATCTCGTCGGCCTTGGGGCCGTCGACGCCGCCCTTGGCCGCGCCCTCGCGGAAGATCTCGCGGTGCTTGGCCATTTCCGCCGGCACCTTCTTGCCCATCGCACGACGCAGCAGGTCGGCGCCGCCCAGCGAGTAGCCGCCGACGATCTGCGCCATCTGCATCACCTGCTCCTGGTACACCATGATGCCGTAGGTGTCCTTGAGGATGGCTTCGGTGCGCGGATCGGGATAGATGATCTCTTCCTGCCCGTGCTTGCGCGCGTTGAAGGACGGAATCAGGTCCATCGGGCCGGGGCGGTACAGCGACACCAGCGCGATCAGGTCTTCGAAACGGTCGGGGCGTGCGTCCTTCAGCAGGCGGCGCATGCCGGAGGATTCGAACTGGAAGACCGCACCGGTGTTGCCGTTGGCAAAGATGTCCTTGTAGGTCGGCGCGTCGTCCAGCGGGATCGCCGCGATGTCCACCGGCGGAATGCCGGCGCGCGCGTGGCGCTTGTTGATCGCCTTCACCGCCCAGTCGATGATGGTCAGCGTGCGCAGGCCAAGGAAGTCGAACTTCACCAGGCCCACTTCTTCCACGTCGTTCTTGTCGAACTGGGTGACCGGGTTCTTGCCGATGCCGTTCTCGTCGTGTTCGGCGTACAGCGGGCAGAACTCGCTCAGCGGCTCGGGGCCGATCACCACGCCACCGGCGTGCTTGCCGGCGTTGCGGGTGAGGTCTTCAAGCTGCAGCGCCAGATCGATCAGGTCACGGACATCGTCTTCGGTTTCGTAACGCTGGATCAGCTCGGCCGATGCCATCTCCGAGCCCGGGCCTTCCTTGCCCTTGCCGAGCGCATCCTTCAGGTGGATGCCGAGGATGTTCGGGATCAGCTTGGAGACGCCGTCAACCAGGCCATAGGGGAAACCGAGCACGCGGCCGGAATCGCGCACCACGGCCTTGGCGGCCATGGTGCCGTAGGTGATGATCTGGCTGACGCGTTCGCGCCCGTATTTGCGCGCGACGTAGTCGATCACTTCGTCGCGGCGGTCCATGCAGAAATCGATGTCGAAGTCGGGCATCGACACGCGTTCCGGATTCAGGAACCGCTCGAACAGCAGGTTGTAGGGCAGCGGATCCAGGTCGGTGATCTTCAACGCCCACGCCACCAGCGAACCGGCACCGGAACCACGGCCCGGGCCGATCGGGATGCCTTGGTTCTTGCCCCACTGGATGAAGTCGGCCACGATCAGGAAGTAGCCGGGGAAACCCATCTTGATGATGGTATCGAGCTCGAATTCGAGGCGCTCGAAGTACTCCTCGCGGGTCTTGCCCGGCGCCAGCGGGTTCTTCTGCAGGCGTTCTTCCAGGCCGTCGCGCGACATCTTCTGGATCCAGGTATCCAGGGTCTCGTCGTCCGGCACCGGGTAGTTGGGCAGGAAGTAGGTGCCCAGCCGCATCTCGATGTTGCAGCGCTCGGCCAGCGCCAGCGTGTTGTCGATCGCATCGGGGATGTCGGCGAACAGCGCGCACATCTCCTCGGCCGACTTCAGGTACTGCTGGTCACTGTACTCGCGCGGCCGCTTGGGATCGTCCAGCACGCGGCCGGTCGAGATGCACACACGTGCCTCATGCGCGCTGAAGTCCGACGGTGCAAGGAAGCGCACATCGTTGCTGGCCACCACCGGCAGGCCGCGCTGGCCGGCGGCCATCAGCGCGAAGCGGTTGAAGGCCTCCTCGCCATCGCGGCCGGTGCGGGTCAGCTCCAGGTGCAGGCCATCGCCGAACACCCGCTGCCAGTCGGCCAGATGCTGCTCGGCAAGGTCGTGCTTGCCGTCCAGCGCCAGGCGCCCGGCCAGGCTCTCGCGCCCGGCCAGCGCGAACAGGTTGGCGTTGCCCGCCTTCAACCAGTCCGGATGCACGGCGACGCCGCCTTCCGGACGATGGCCCTCCATCCAGGCACGGGTCAGCAGCCGTGACAGGCTCAGGTAGCCTTCGCGGTCGCGGCACAGCAGGGTCATCCGCCACGGGTCCTGGCCCTCCTCGGCGATCATCACGTCGGCGCCGGCGATCGGCTTGATGCCCACGCCTTCGGCTGCCTTGTAGAACTTGATCAGGGCGAACAGATTGTTGAGGTCGGTCACCGCCAGCGCGGGCAGGCCCAGCTCGACCGAGCGTGACAGCAGGTTGGGCTGCTTGGCCTTCTTCGGGTCGGCCTGGTCCGGCTTGGCCGGCACACGGATGGTCGAGTCCGCCAGCGAGAACTCGGTGTGGACGTGGAGATGTACGAAGCGGGAGTTGGACATGCCGGACCAGGTTGGAGCGCGGGGGCCCCGGGTGCCGACGGGAGTTCGTCGCCGGGGTCGGGAAGCGCTGGAATGCCCGGTCAGGGTAGCGAGGGCAGGGGGAGGCGACAAGCTCTTGACGGCACGTCGATTGCGCGAACATGCCGCCGGGCATGGCCCGGCGCTACCACGGCAATGTGAGCGCACGGTGCCGCCCGGCATGGCCCGGCGCTACCGCGGCAATGTGGGCGCACGATGCCGCCGGGCCATGCCCGGCGGCGGTTGTTCAGGCGATGGCCGCGGCCGCCGGGTTTTCCAGGCATTCACGCACCGGGGCGAAACTGCGCCGGTGCTCGCCACAGGGGCCGTGTTCACGCAGTGCCGCCAGGTGGGCCGGAGTGCCGTAGCCCTTGTGCTGGTCGAAACCGTAGTGCGGATGCTGTACGTGCAGGTCCTGCATGTACCGGTCGCGCGACACCTTGGCCAGGATCGACGCCGCCATGATCGCGCGGTCGATGCCATCGCCACCAACCAGCGCCTGCGCCGGCAGTACCAGCCCCTTCGGAACCACGTTGCCGTCGATGCGGGCGAAGCCGGCCACGTGGGCCACGGCCGCCACCACGTCGCGCATGCCCTGCAGGGTGGCCTGGTAGATGTTCAGGCGGTCGATCGCTGCTACGTCCACCAGCACCACATGCCAGGCCAGGGCGCGATCGATGATTCGATCGTACAGCTGCTCGCGGCGCGCGGCGGTGAGCTGCTTGGAGTCATCCAGGCCGTTGATGCGCGGGCGGGCAGGATCGAATACCACCGCCGCGACGGCGACCGGCCCGGCCAGCGGGCCACGGCCGGCCTCATCGACACCGGCGACCAGGCGGTCCGGTTCAACCCGCAGTGAACCGTCGAACAGGGCCAGGCTGGCTGCGGCGGCGTGGCGGCGGCTCATGCCTTGTCCAGTTCGCGTACCAGCAGCTCGCCGACAGCGTCGGCGGCGCGTGCCGAGGCATTGCGGCGCAGGCGTTCATGCAGGCGCGAATAGGTTCCCTGCAGGTCGGCGGCCCGTTGCGGATGGTCGAACCACTGCTGGATGGCGGCGGCCAGCTTGTCCGGCGTGCAGTCGTGCTGCATCAGCTCCGGTGCCAGGTCCTGGCCGGCCAGGATGTTGGGCAGGGCGAAGCGGTCGACCTTGATCAGGCCCAGCGCCTTGACCAGGCGGTAGGTCAGTTCGTTGACGCGATAGCCGACCACCATCGGCCGCTTCACCAGCATGGCTTCCAGGGTCGCGGTACCGGAGGCGAGCACCACCACGTCGGCGGCGATCATGGCGTCGCGGGCCTGGCCATCAAGCACATGCGAGTAGGCGACCGGCAGCGCCGAACGCGACAGCTGTTCCTCGATCAGGCGACGGCAGGCGGCATTGGCGGCAGGCACCACGACGTGCAGCCCCGGAATCCGTTCGGAAACCTGCCACGCGGCCTCGAAGAACGGCTCGCCCAGGCGCGAGATCTCGCCCAGGCGGCTGCCCGGCAGCACCGCCAGCACCTTGGCCGTGGCCGGCAGGCCCAGCGCGGCACGGGCTTCGTCGCGGTTGCCCTGCAGCGGAATGTCATCGGCCATCGGATGACCGACAAAGCGCGCGTCGATTCCGTGCCGGGCGTAGATGGGGGGTTCCATCGGGAACAGGCACAGCACGAGGTCGGCACTGTTGCCGATCTTCTCGGCGCGCTTCTCGCGCCACGCCCAGACCGAAGGGCTGACGTAATGCACGGTGCGCACGCCACGCTGCTTCAGCCAGCGCTCGATGCCCAGGTTGAAGTCCGGCGCATCGATGCCGATGAACACGTCCGGCTGCCACTCGAGCGCGCGCTGGCGGAAGGCCGAGCGCAACTTCAGCAGGCGCGGCAGGTGGCGCAGGACTTCGGTCAGCCCCATCACCGCCAGTTCGCTGGCGTCGTGCCAGGTCTGGCAACCGGCATTGCGCATGGCATCGCCGCCGATGCCGGCGAACTCGGCGTTCGGGAAGCGGGCCTTCAACTCGCGCACCAGGCCGGCACCGAGCAGGTCGCCGGAGGCCTCACCGGCCACCAGTGCGATCCGCAACGGCCGCTCGCTGAGCACCCGCTGTGCAGGCACGCTGCCGGCCAGGGAGGCCAGCGGAATGACAGCGGCGCCGGCCGGCGCCTGGCCGGGCGTGCTGCTCATCGCAGCAGGGGCCTCTCTGCGTGTTCGATGAACTCCAGCATGGACTTCACGTCCTCGCTGTCGCGCGCCTGTTCAACCAGCTGCTGCTTGGCTTCGGCCAGCGGCAGGCCGGCCACGTACAGGGTCCGGTAGGCACGCTTGATGGCGGAGATGCGTTCGGCATCGAAACCGCGGCGCTTCAGGCCTTCACTGTTGATGCCGCGCGGGCGGCCCAGCGAATCGGAGCCCACCATGGTGAACGGCGGAACATCGCCGTTGGTCAGCGCACCCATGCCGAGGAAGGCGTGGGCGCCGATGCGGCAGAACTGATGGGCACCGGCGAAGCCGCTGATGATCACGTAGTCGCCGACAGTAACGTGGCCGGCCAGCGTGGTGTTGTTGGAGAACACGCAGGCGTTGCCGACGTGGCAGTCGTGTGCCACGTGCGTATAGGCCAGCATCCAGTTGTCGTCACCGATCGTGGTGATGCCACCACCGCCGCCGGTACCGCGGTTGACGGTGACGAACTCGCGGAACACGTTGCGGTCGCCGATCACCAGTTCGGTGCGTTCACCGGCGAACTTCTTGTCCTGCGGCTCGCCGCCGATGGCTGCGTGGCCGATGAAGCGGTTGTCGCGGCCGATCCGCGTCGGTCCGAGAATGCTGCAGTGTGGGCCGACGACCGTGCCTGCGCCGATGTCCACATCGGCACCGATCAGGGTGAAGGCACCGACCTGCACATCGTCGGCCAGCCGGGCGGACGGGTCGATGACGGCGGTGGGGTGGATCCGTGGGGCGTTGTCAGTCATTCCTGGCTCCGTTATGGCTCAGCCCTTGGCACCGGCGCACATGACCTCGGCAGAGGCCACCACTTCGCCGTTGACCTTGGCTTCGCCGTAGTACCAGCCCATGTTGCGGATCAGCCGCTTCATCTGCACGTCCAGCAGCAGCACATCGCCCGGCACCACCTGCTTGTTGAAGCGGGCGTTCTCCACCTTGACCATGTAGAACAGCTTGGACTGTGCATCGCGGCCGAGCGAGAGCTGGGTCATCACGCCGCCGGCCTGCGCCAGTGCCTCGATGATCAGCACGCCGGGCATGATCGGGCGACCCGGGAAATGGCCCTGGAAGAACGGCTCGTTGATGCTCACGTTCTTCTGGGCAAGGATGCGCTTGGCGTCCACGTCCAGCTCAAGGACCTTGTCCACCAGCAGGAACGGGTAGCGGTGCGGGATCAGCTCCTGGATCTGGAGGACATCGATCGGAAGCTGCAGCGTGTCGTTCATTCTTTCTCCTTGCTCACAGCCAGGATGCGCCGGGCCAGCGTATCGAGCTGCTTGAAGCGCGCGGCGTTCTTGCGCCACGTGCGGTTGTCGGTCAACGGGGTGCCGGACGAATACTCGCCCGGCTCATGGATGGAGTTGCGCACCACCGATTTGCCGGTGATCACGACCTTGTCGCAGATCTCCAGGTGGCCGACCACGCCTACGTGGCCGCCGAGCAGGCAGTAACGTCCGATCTTGGCGCTGCCGGCAATGCCGGTGCAGCCAGCGATGGCCGAGTGCGCGCCGATCTGCACGTTGTGTGCGATCTGCACCAGGTTGTCCAGGCGCACGTCTTCGTCCAGCACGGTGTCTTCCAGCGCGCCGCGGTCCACGCAGGTGTTGGCGCCGATTTCGCAGTCGTCGCCGATGCGCACGCCGCCAAGCTGCGGCACCTTGATCCACTTGCCCGCGTCCATCGCCAGGCCAAAGCCATCGGCGCCGAGCACGGCGCCGGGGTGGACGCGCACACGCTTGCCCAGCCGGACGCGGGTGACCAGGGTGACCCGGGCGATCAGTTCGCAGCCGTTGTCCAGGCTGCAATCCTCGCCGATCACGCTGCCGGTGCCGATGATGCAGTTCTCGCCGACTACGCTGCGGGCGCCGATGGACACGAACGGACCGATATGGGCGCTGGCTGCGACCTGGGCAGTGGGATCGATGACGGCGCTGGGATGGATGCCCGGCGGGCGTGTCGGTGCGATGTCGAACAGCGCGGCGATCTTGGCGAAGGTGGTGTACGGGTCCTTGGCCACGAGCGCGGCGCCGGGAGCCGCCTCGGCATCGTCGGCACGCAGTACCACCAGCGAGGCCTGGCTGTCGGCCAGCTGGGTGCGGTAGCGCGGATTGGCGAGGAAGGTCAGCTGGCCAGGGCCGGCATGGGCGAGGGTGGCCACGCCATGGATGGCGGTGGCGGGGTCGCCATGGACCTGCAGGCCGAACTGCTCGGCGAGTTGCTGGGCGGTGTAGGAGGGAGTATTCACGGCGGGAGTTTAACGTGTGACGCCATTGCGGTCATGCGGGGGGGCAGTTGTGCAGCCAACGGCGGGGCCCCTCGCGGCCGGCAGAGCCAGGCTCATGGGCTGGGTCGGACGGGTCGGGGCTGCGGGGGACGGCGCAAGTACGTCCCTGTAGCCTTGATCGCCGCATCCATGCGGCTCACACCCCCGCAGCCCCGATCCGCCCGACCTCTGACAGCGTGGCGCGAGTGCCAGCCGCGGAAAACAGAAAAGATCAAAAGCGGATCGTGCGCTTCAGCCATCCGGGTTAAACGAAAACGCCGGGCAGAGCCCGGCGCTTCGTACCCCGTCTGGTGGAGAGCCCCCCTTCTGTTAAGGGGGGCGCGCCAGCGGCGCGGGGGATAGGAGGAATGCGCGTGCAGTTCTGATGAGCCGCAGGGCGGTTCGTCAGAACTGCCCGCCGAAGGTGAATTGCAGGCGCTCGATCTTGTCGTCGTCTTCCTTCTTCAGCGGGAACGCATAGCTGATCGAGATCGGGCCGACCGGGGCGCGCCACAGCAGGGCCACACCGGTGGACACACGCAGTTCGTTGGCCTTGAAGTTGTCGGCGCCGTTGTAGACGTTGCCGAAGTCGACGAAGGCCGACACGCGGGCCGACGGGCTGTCGAACAGACGCGGGAAGTAGGCTTCGATCGAACCGACGGTCTTCAGCGAGCCACCCAGCGGCTGGCCTTCCGGATAGCCGGAAGTGACTTCGCGCGGGCCCAGCGTGTTGTCCTCGAAGCCGCGCACCGAGTTGGTACCGCCGGCGTAGAAGTTCTCGTAGAACGGCAGGCCGCTGGCGGTCACCGTCTTCCTGTAATCCGGTGAGCCCGGGTTGCAGTTGACCGTCTGGGTCGGGTTCGGGTTGGCCTCGGTCGGCGCGGTGTAGCAGAGATCACGCGAGGTGTCCTTGCCATAGCTGTCGCCGTAGCCGATTTCCGCACGCGTGTTGATCACCAGCGACGGCATGATCGGCCAGTACTTGGAGATCTGGTAGTTCAGCTTGTAGTACTCGACGGTCGAACCCGGCAGCGTGGTCTCCAGGCCGATGCGCTGGTAGGTACCGCGGGTCGGCATGAAGTAGTCGTTGCGCGAATCGCGTGCCCAGCCGAGCTCGGTGCGCCAGGCATGGAAGGTGCGGCGGCCGACGGCGTTGATGTAGTCGATGATCGATTGCGGCGTTGCGTTCTGGTACGTCGAGATCTGGTTGCTGTCGATGCCGAACATCAGCGAGACCGAGTCGGTTTCGGTCAGCGGCACGCCGAACACCACCTGCGCGGCACCGTTGGTGCTGTTGTACTGCGCGGTGTTGAAGTCGGAGTAGTCCAGTTCGCGCCAGGACAGGTTGTAGCCCAGCGACACGCCGTCATCGGTGAAGTACGGGTTGGTGTAGCTGAAGCCATAGCGCTGCAGGTAGCTGCTGCGCGAGGCTTCCACCGACACGCGGTTGCCGCCGCCGAGGAAGTTGTTCTGCGACAGCTGCACGGAGGTGGTCATGCCGTAGGACTGCGAGTAGCCCAGGCCGAACACGAAGCTGCCGGAAGTGGTTTCCTTGACGTTGTAGACGACGTCGACCTGGTCGTTGCTGCCGCTGACGGCCGGGGTTTCCACATCCACCGATTCGAAATAGCCCAGGCGCTGCAGGCGGATCTTGGAGCGGTCGATCGCGGCCTGCGAGTACCAGCTGTTCTCGAACTGGCGCATTTCGCGACGCATCACCTCGTCGGAGGTGCGGGTATTGCCGCGGAAGACGATACGACGCACCGACACGCGTGGGCCCGGCACCACCTGCATGTTGATGGCAACGGTCTGGTCAGCACGGTTGGTGGTCGGGATCGGGTTCACCTTGGCGAACGCGTAGCCGATGTTGGACAGCGAGTTGGTGATCGTGTCCGAGCTGAATTCCAGCAGCGCCCGCGAGAAGGTGTCGCCGGACTTCTGGATCACCATGCGCTCCACGTCCTCCTGCGGGAGGATGGTGTCGCCGCTGACCTTGATCTCGGAGATCTTGTACTGCTCACCCTCGGTCACGCCGGCGGTGAGGAACATGTCGCGCTTGTCGGGGCTGATCGACACCTGGGTGGAGTCGATGCTGAAGTCGACATAGCCCCGGTCGAGGTACCACGAGTTCAGCTTTTCCAGGTCGCCGGACAGCTTTTCCTTGGAGTACTGGTCATCGCGGCGGTACCACGAGGCCCAGTTGTGCTCCTTGGATTCCCAGGTTTCCAGGATGTCCTTGCTGTCGTACTTCTCGGTGCCGACCAGGTTGACATGGCGGATCTTGGCCGCCTTGCCTTCCTTGATCGCGATGGCGATGTCCACACGGTTGCGGTCCAGCGGGCTCACCGTCGGGGTGATCTCGACGTTGTACTTGCCGCGGTCGTTGTACTGGCGGCGCAGTTCCTGGGTCACGCGGTCCAGGCTCAGGCGATCGAACGTGCCACCTTCGGTCAGGCCGATGTCGGACAGGCCCTTCAGCAGCTGGTCGGACTTGATGTCCTTGTTGCCGGTCACGGTCAGCTTGTTGATCGCCGGGCGTTCCTTGACCGTCACCACCAGGATGTTGCCCTGGCGGTCCAGCTGCACGTCCTCAAAGAAGCCGGTCTTGTACAGGGCGCGGATGGTTTCGCCGACCTTGCTGTCGGTGACCGTCTCGCCACGCTCCACCGGCAGGTAGGTGAATACCGTACCCGAGCTGATGCGCTGCAGGCCGTCGACGCGGATGTCGCTGACAGTGAAGGGCTCGGCTGCCTGGGCCAGGGCGGGAGCGCCGGTGACGGCGGCGAGGGCGAGGGCCAGCAGGCGGCGATTGGGGAGTCGCGTCATGTCACGTCCGGTAGGAAGGTCGATTTCATTGGTGCGGGATGCCGACGCTGTAGACGGCAACAACGTGGAAAAGTTCATCGCGGGACCAGGCCGAGGATGTCGTTGTAGAACGCCAACCCCATCAGCCCGGCCAGCAACGCCAGGCCGATGTATTGGCCGGCGGCGATGGCACGCTCGCTCAGCGGGCTGCCCTTGACCAACTCGATAAGGTAATACAGCAGGTGGCCGCCGTCCAAGATCGGGATCGGCAGCAGATTGATGATGCACAGGCTCAGCGACAGCAGCGCGAGGAACTGCAGGAACCAGTCGAGCCCACGTTTGGCCGATACATTGGCCACACGGGCGATGGTGACCGGGCCGGAAACGTTCTGCAGCGAGGCCTTGCCGGTCACGATGCGGGCCATCATGCCCAGCGAGTCGGCGGCCAGCCGGCCGGTTTCACGCACCGCCACGGTGACCGCGTCCAGGGGCCCGTAACGCAGCAGGGTGTCGTAGGCCGGGCTGTAGGTGGTGGGGAAACCGACGCCGATCTGCCAGACCGGCTCGCCCTTGCCGTCCTTGCCCTGGCGCGGAGTCACTTCCAGTGCCAGCCGCTCGCCGCCACGCAGGACTTCGATCATGCCGGGGCCGCCGGTGCGGCCCAGGGCCTGGATTTCGCCGATCACCTGGTCGACGCTGTCAATGCGCTGCCCGTCGATGGCCACGATGAGGTCGCCCGGCTGCAGCTGGCCCGCAACAACGGAATCCGGTGTGAGCCTGTCGACCAGGGCTGGCTGCAGCCATGACTGCCAGTACAGGCCCGCCAGGATCGGCACCCGCCGTTCATCGAAGCCTGCCGGCAGCTGCGACAGCGGCAGGGTACGGGCATGCACCTGGTCACTGCGGTCGATCACGTCCAGCGTGACATCACGACGGTCCATCGCTGCCGCGGTCAGGGCCATGCTGGCCTCGCCCAGGGTGCTGACCGGGCGGTCGTCCACGCGCAGCACGCGGTCACCACTGTTGAGCCCCGCCGTCGCCGCGATGCCGCTGGTGCGGCCGAGGGTGGGCGAATAGTCCTGCTTGCCGATCACGAACATCGCCCACAGCAGCAGGATGCACAGCAGCAGGTTGGCGACCGGCCCGGCAGCAACGATGGCGATGCGCTGCCAGACCGTCTTGTGGTTGAACGCCTGGCCGCGTTCCTGCGGATGCACCTCGACTTCGCGCTCGTCGAGGAATTTCACATAGCCGCCCAGCGGAATCGCAGCAATGGCGAATTCGGTTCCATGCCGGTCGCGCCGCGACCACAGCGGCCGGCCAAAGCCGACAGAGAAGCGCAGCACCTTGACTCCGCACAGGCGGCCGACCCAGTAATGCCCGAGCTCGTGGAAGGTGACCAGCAGCCCCAGGCTGACAATCATCCACCAGACCGATCCGATGAAGTCAGTCATGCAGGCTCACGTTGGCGGGCAGGGGCGGCGTCGTCATGCAGGGCTGGGCAGGCGGGCGGTTCAGGCGGCGTCGATGGCGTTCAGGGTCAGCAGGCGTGCGCGCTGGTCGGCGGACAACAGGACCTCCAGTGTATCGGCTGGCTCGGTCGGCAGTGTTGAAAGAGCGTTAGCAACCAGCGCCGGGATGGTCAGGAAACCGATCCGGCCCTGAAGAAACGCTGAAACGGCCTCTTCGTTGGCGGCGTTCAGCATCGCCGGGGCGGTGCCACCGGCGCGCATCGCCTGCCAGGCCAGCGCCAGGCAGGGGAAGGCCTCGGTATCGGGCGCCTCGAAATCCAGCCGGCCCTGCGCCAGCAGATCCAGCCCGGCCACGCCCGAGGCGATGCGTTGCGGCCAGCCCAGGCCAACGGCCAGGGTGGTGCGCATGTCCGGCAGGCCCATCTGCGCCAGGGTCGAGCCGTCGACGAATTCGACCAGCGAATGGACCAGGCTCTGCGGATGGACCAGCACCTCGATGCGTTCACCCGGCACGGCGAACAGGTGGTGGGCCTCGATCACTTCCAGGCCCTTGTTCATCAGGGTCGCGGAATCGACCGAGATCTTCGGCCCCATCGACCACTTCGGGTGGGCCACGGCCTGGGCCGGGGTGACCTGCGCCAGTTCGGCGCGGCTGCGGCCACGGAACGGGCCACCGGAGGCGGTGAGCAGGATCCGGCGCACCCCGGCGCCTTCGAGGCTGGCGTCGCGCGAGCGCAGGCACTGGAAGATGGCGCTGTGCTCGCTGTCGATCGGGATGATCTCGGCCCCGGCACGTTCGGCGGTACGGGTCAGCAGTTCGCCCGCCAGTACCAGTGATTCCTTGTTCGCCAGCAGGATGCGCTTGCCCGCGGCGGCGGCGGCCAGGGTCGAGGACAGCCCTGCCGCGCCGACGATGGCGGCCACCACGGTGTCGCAGGCGTCACTGGCGGCCAGCTGGTCAAGCGCTGCCTGGCCGGCGTGGGCCTGGGTCGCCAGGCCGGCCTCGCGCAGACCGTCGCGCAGCGCAGGGTACAGGGCCTCGTCGGCGATCACCGCGTGCAGGGGCTGATGCTGGCGGCACAGCGCAAGCAGCGCCTGCACCTGGCGGCCGGCGGCAAGCACGGTGGCCCGGTAGCGCTGCGGATGGCGCGCGATCACATCCAGGGTGGAGGCACCGATCGATCCGGTGGCGCCGAACACGGCGACCCGGCGCAGGTCTGCTGCTGCATGCATGGTCAGAATCCGAAGATTTCCTTGCCCAGCGCGAACACCGGCACGGCTGCCAGGACGCCGTCGACACGGTCGAGCACGCCACCATGGCCCGGGATCAGGTTGCCCGAGTCCTTGGCACCGGCATGGCGCTTGATCAGGCTCTCGAACAGATCGCCCAGCACCGAGGCCAGCACGGCGACCACGGACGTGATCAGCAGGCCCGGCAGGTGGGCCAGGTCGATACCGGCCAGCCAGCCCAGGCCGACGGCCACGGCCACGCCGGCCAGCAGGCCGCCGACCAGGCCTTCCCAGGTCTTGTTCGGGCTGATGCGCGGGGCCAGCTTGTGCCTGCCGAAGCGGCGACCGGCAAAGTAGGCGCCCGAATCGGCGGCCCAGACCAGCGCCAGCGCGGCCAGCAGCCACAGATGCCCCTGCCGGCCGGGCGGGTCGCCGCCGGCGTGGATCAGCACCAGCGCGGCCCAGGCCGGCACGATGGCCAGTGTGCCGGCCAGCAGCTTGAGGATGCGCGCGGGGCTGCCCGGCTGTGCACCGAAGTTGAAGAAGCGCAGCCAGACCAGCGCCGCCAGCCACCAGGCGACGCCGACCAGCGTGGTGATCTGGAACAGCACCAGGGTACTGCCGTCGGCCCACACCAGCAGCACCATCAGCAGCAGGTTCAATACCAGCAGCACGGTGCGCGCCAGGGTGTCTTCAACGTCGGCCAGCTTCAGCCATTCCCACAGGCCGATCAGCAGGACGGCGGCGGCCGCGGCGGCCAGCCATTGCGTCGGCAGCAGCAGGATCGCGGCAATGGCGACCGGCGCCATGATCAGCGCGGCGAGGACTCGGGTCTTGGTCATGGGCTGGACGTCTCAGTGGCCAGGGCGGCGATCTGGGCGCTGGTCAGGCCGAAGCGGCGCTCACGGCCCGCATAGGCATCCAGCGCCTGTTGCAGCATCGCGGCGTCGAAGTCCGGCCACAGTGCCTCGGTGAACCACAGCTCGGTGTAGGCCAGCTGCCACAGCAGGAAATTGCTGATGCGGGTGTCGCCACCGGTGCGGATGAACAGGTCCGGTGCCGGCAGGTCGGCCAGGGCCATCTGCCGGCCCAGCAGCGCCTCGTCGATCTGTTCGGGCAGCAGGCGACCGGCCGCCACTTCGGCAGCCAGTGCGCGCGCCGCGCGGGCGATGTCCTGGCGGCCGCCATAGCTGGCGGCGATCGACAGGGTCAGCGTGGTGTTGCCGGCGGTGCGCTGTTCGGCCAGCTGCATGCGGCTGACCAGCGAGGCGCCGAAGCGCTCGCGCTCGCCGATGAAGCGCACGCGCACGCCCCGGCGGTGCAGCTCGTCCACTTCGCGGTCGAGCGCGCCCAGGAACAACTTCATCAACGCATCGACTTCGTCCTGCGGCCGGCCCCAGTTCTCGCTGGAGAAGGCGAACAGGGTCAGCGCCGGGATGCCCAGTTCAAGGCAGCGCTCGATGGTGCGGTTGACCGCGCGCGCGCCGGCACGGTGGCCGATCACGCGCGGGCGGCGGCGCTGCTGTGCCCAGCGTCCGTTGCCATCCATGATGATGGCGACGTGGCGGGGCAGGGCGGCCGGCAGGGGAGGCGGGACTGAAGGCATCGACTTCAGACCGACAACAGTTCCTTTTCCTTGTCCGCGACGACTTTGTCGACATCCTTGATGTTGCTGTCGGTCAGCTTCTGGATATCGTCTTCGCCGCGCTTCTTCTCGTCTTCGCTGATCGCCTTGTCCTTGACCAGCTTGGCGATTTCCTTGTTCGCGTCCTGACGGATGTTGCGGATCGCGATCTTGGCGCCTTCGCCTTCCTTCTGCACCTGCTTGACCAGTTCCTTGCGGCGCTCTTCGGTCGGCGGCGGCATGTTGATGCGGATCGCGGTGCCCAGCGTATTCGGGGTGAACTCGGCGTTGTACAGCCCCTTCTCGATCTCCTTGATCATGCTCTTGTCGAACGGCGTGACCAGCAGCGAGTGGGCGTCGGCGTTGGAGATCGAGGCGACCTGGTTCAGCGGGGTGCTGGCATTGCCGTAGGCATTGACGGTGACGCGGTCCAGCAGGGCCGGAGTGGCACGCCCGGTGCGGATCGAGGTGAGGGTGTGCTTCAGAGCGTCGATGCTCTTGGCCATGCGCGTCTGCGCGTTGTTCTTGATGTCGTTGAGCATCGCCCGGGTCCTGGATGTAACTGGAATCGGGCGATTATAGGCGAATACGGGACGCTGCCGGGCCTGGATCGGCCCGGGCGTCGTCTTGCGCTCAGGCTCAGGCCGGGTCGCGGCCCTGGACCAGGGTGCCGATGTTCTCGCCGCTGAGGATCTTCAGCAGCTCGCCCGGCTGGCCCATGTCGAACACCCGCATCGGCAGATCGCTGTCGCGGGCCAGTGCGAAGGCGGCCGTGTCCATCACTTCCAGCCCGCGGCGGATCACTTCGTCGTAGCTCAGGCTGTCGAAGCGGACCGCGTCGCTGTGCTTGTTCGGATCCTTGTCGTACACGCCATCGACCTTGGTGGCCTTGAGCAGCAGGTCCGCACCGATCTCGATGGCACGCAGGGCTGCGCCGGAATCGGTGGTGAAGAAGGGGCTGCCGACGCCGGCGGCGAAGATCACCAGCCGGCCTTTTTCCAGGTGGCGGATGGCGCGGCGGCGGATGTAGTCCTCGCACACGTCGTTGATCTTGATCGCGCTCATCACGCGGGCCTTGGCGCCCAGCTTCTCCAGGGCGTCCTGCATGGCCAGCGCGTTGATGACGGTGGCCAGCATGCCCATCTGGTCGCCGGTGACCCGGTCCATGCCGCCGGCAGCCAGGCCGGCGCCGCGGAAGATGTTGCCGCCGCCGATCACCAGTGCCACTTCGGCCCCTGCCTGCTGGGCCTCGATCACTTCACGGGCCAGGCGGTTGATGACCTTCGGGTCGATGCCGTAGTCCTCGTCTCCCATCAGCGCCTCCCCGGAGAGTTTCAGCAGGATGCGGCGATAGGCGAGCTTGGACATGGGGACCTCGGGTGCGTGGAAATCGCGGGCGATTCTACGCGCATGCGGCGCCCGGCCAAAGTGTTTTGTGCACTGCGGCGCAAAATCGGCTGGATCGCCCCGCTCATCGGGGCGTCCCGTTCAGCCCGCTTCGAGGCCGGCAGTGGCGGACAGTTCGTCGTGGCCCAGCGCGCCGGGGGAGCGGGCGATCACCCGGTTGCGGCCCAGGTTCTTGGATCGATACAGCACGTCATCGGCGGCGCGCAGCAGGTCCTGCACGTCGGCGAAGCGTTCGTAGCCCCCCTGCGTGGCCACGCCGGCGGAGAAGGTGACGAACAGCGGCCCTCCCTCGAGTTCGGCCATCGGCGTGGCGACGATGTTCGCCAGTACGCGCCGGATCACCTCCAGCGCTACCGATTCGCTGGTATTGGGCAGCAGCGCCACGAACTCCTCGCCACCGAAGCGGGCGACGGTGTCGCTGTTGCGCAGCTGGCCCTGCAGTTTGCCGGCGAAGGCGCGCAGCACCTCGTCGCCGGTCAGATGACCGTGAGCGTCGTTGATCTTCTTGAAGTCGTCCAGGTCGATGAAGGCCACCGAAAGCGGCCAGCCATGCCGGCCGGCGCGCAGGAATTCCTGCTCCAGCACCGCTTCCAGCTGGCGCCGGTTGAGTACGCCGGTCAGCGCGTCACGGTGGGCCTGGTCGGCCAGCCGCTTGGCGCGCGCCTCGAATTCATCGGCGCGTCGCCGTGCCTGGTCGGCATCCTGCAGTTCGCGCAGGTTGCGCAGGGTGGCCAGCTCCTGTGCGTGATCGATCAGTTCGTGCACCCGCGCCGGAGAATTCAGGCCGGCTTCGAACAGGCTGGCGATATCGGGCAGGGCATCGCTGATGCGGGCCAGGACCTGGTCGAAGCGGGCGCTGTCCAGATCCAGGCGGTCATGCACCTGCTGCAGCGCCCGTTCGCGGGCCGCGTCGGCGTCGCCGTCCAGCCAGATGTCGGCGACCGCGCCGGACAGTTGCACGCACGCCTGGAAGGGCGAATCGGCGGCGTCCTCGTCTTCGCTGTGGCTGATGCTCTCCACCAGGTAGCGCGGCAGGCCCCACTGCTCGGCCACCCAGGCGCCGACATCGGCGTGGCTGCAGCCCAGCACGTTGCGCTCGCGGGCAACCAGGTCGAGGTTGTCGCGTGCTTCACGCAGCAGGGGCAGGTAGCGCTCGGCTTCGGCCTGGGCCAGGCACAGCACGCCCATGTCCTGCAGCAGTCCGGCCAGCATCAGTTCTTCCAGGCGGCGCAGCCCGCGCGCCTGGCCAAGCTGGCTGGCAGCCAGTGCACTGAGGATGCTGCGCTTCCAGGCCCGCTGGCGCAGGTCGTGATCGGTACCGCTTCCGGTCAGTCCCTGGGTGACCGTGAAACCCAGCGCCAGACTGATGGTGGCGTTGAGGCCCAGCATGGTCAGTGCCTGGCCGAGATTCTCGATGCGCCGCCGGCTGGCATACAGCGGCGAGTTGGCGATGCGCAGCATGCGGGCGCTGAGCGCCATGTCGATGGCGATGATGTCGGCGGCGGTGGCGATGTCCGCTTCCGGATCCTGGGCCAGTTCGATGATGCGCAGGGCAATACCGGGTGGCGAGGGAAGGTTGCGGCAGAGCGCCAGGGCAGCTGTCAGCTCGGGAGGCATGGCGGATCGTTCAATTCCATTAGGGCAAGAATACCTAGGAATTCATCACAGTCTGCGACTTTCTATCCTGCTATGTGACTGAGGATTCCCTGCGCCGAGTATCGGCCTGATTCGCGCGCAACGCAAAGTTCACCGACGGCATAAAAAAAGAGCCGCGGTCCCCCGCGGCTCCTTGTGGTCGCTTCACAGCCGGAAGGCTGGACTCAGACCTGCATCGCCTTGGCAACTTCGGCGGCGTAGTCTTCCACCACCTTCTCGATGCCTTCGCCGACGACCAGCAGCTGGAAACCAGCGACGTCGGCACCGGCGGCCTTGACCACCTGCTCGACGGTCTTGTCGCCGTCCAGCACATAGGCCTGGCCGTACAGGGTCACTTCGCTGACGATCTTGTTGATCTTGCCGCTGATGATCTTTTCCAGGATATCGGCCGGCTTCGACTTGTCCTTCTCGGACATCTTGGCCAGTTCGATTTCCTTTTCCTTCTCGACGAAGTCGGCCGGAACGTCGGCGGCCTTGTTGTGCGGCGGCTTCAGCGCAGCCACGTGCATGGCTAGGCCGCGGGCCAGTTCGGCGTCGCCGCCGACCAGGTCCACCAGGACGCCGACCTTGCCATTGGTGTGGACGTAGGCACCCACGGTGTTGTTGCCGTCGACCTTGGCGATGCGGCGGATCTGGATGTTCTCACCCAGCTTCTGCACGGCCAGGGCGCGGGCTTCTTCGACGGTCTCGCCGGAGGCCAGCTTGGCGGTCTTCAGCGCTTCGACGTCGGCAGCGCCCGATGCCAGGGCGGCAGCGGCAACGGCGTCGACGAAGGTCTTGAAGTTGACGTCGTTGGCGACGAAGTCGGTTTCCGAGTTGACTTCGACCAGCACGGCCTTGCCGCCGTCCTGTGCCAGGCCCAGACGGCCTTCGGCGGCCACGCGGTCAGCCTTCTTGTCGGCCTTGGCAGCGCCGGACTTGCGCAGCAGTTCCGCCGCAGCGTCGATGTCGCCGGCGGCTTCGGTCAGCGCCTTCTTGCATTCCATCATGCCGGCGCCGGTGCGCTCGCGCAGTTCCTTGACCAGGGAAGCAGTGATTTCCACGGGATTACCTCACGAAAGAAAGGGGTTGGGCCGGCATGGTGGCCGGCCCGTATGACATGGTCCTGTCACGCGCCGAGGGCGGCATGCAGGAGGGGTGGGCGCTGGGGCCCACCCCGGGGCCTGGATCAGGCCTGGGCTTCGTCGCCCTTCTTGGCGGTCTTCTTGGCCGGAGCGCGACGGGCCGGCTTCTCTTCGCCTTCAGCGGCGGCTTCAGCGAACTCTTCCTCGCGCACCGAGGCGGCGTGCGGAGCAGCGGCCTTGCCTTCCAGCACGGCGTCGGCGGCGGCACGGGCGTACAGCTGCACGGCGCGGATGGCGTCGTCGTTGCCCGGGATGGCGTAATCGACCAGCTCCGGGTTGTAGTTGGTATCAACCACGGCGATCACCGGGATGCCGAGCTTCTTGGCTTCCTTGATGGCGATGTCTTCGTGGCCGATGTCGATGACGAAGATGGCGTCCGGCAGACGGTTCATGTCCTTGATGCCGCCCAGCGAGGCTTCCAGCTTGTCGCGCTCGCGACGCAGGCCCAGCACTTCGTGCTTGACCAGCTTCTCGAAGGTGCCGTCGGTTTCACCGGCTTCCAGTTCCTTCAGGCGGGCAACCGACTGCTTGACGGTACGGAAGTTGGTCAGGGTGCCGCCCAGCCAACGCTGGTTCATGAACGGCATGCCGCAACGCTCGGCTTCTTCCTTGATGGTTTCGCGGGCGCTGCGCTTGGTGCCCAGGAACAGGACGGTGCCGCGCTTCTGGGCAACCGACGAGATGAAGTTCATCGCGTCGTTGAACAGCGGGACGGTCTTTTCCAGGTTGATGATGTGGATCTTGCCGCGGGCGCCGAAGATGTACGGAGCCATCTTCGGGTTCCAGTAACGGGTCTGGTGGCCGAAGTGGACGCCGGCTTCCAGCATCTGACGCATGGTGACCTGGGGCATTGCAGTACTCCTGATATGGAACCAGCGATTCCGCCCGCGGGACAGGTATGCGGGACGCGTGGAAGCGCGATCGGTTCCGGGGTTGGGCTTCCCTGTTGCCTCCGTGGCCGAACTCCTTGCGGAGCACCCCGGCACGGATGGGGGCAGCAGGTGTGGATTCACCGGTGACGTCCGGTGTGGACGGGGTCCCGCGCACGGGGCGGCAGGACATCCCGGCGATTATAGCCCGGCGGGCGGGTTCACCGCAATTGACGGGTCCCATGCGTCCAGAACGACCTCCCGGCCGTCCTGCAGGCGGGCCCGGAAGCGGCCGCCGAGATAGCCGTCGCGGCGTGCCGGCAACGTCCAGCGCCTTTCCCGTCCTGCCAGCACATAGCCGGCCAGGCCCGGCAGCAGCACGCTGCGATGGCCGCCGACGGACTCGAATGAAAGCCCGTCCAGGCGCGCATGCAGGCGGCCCGGGTTGTCCAGTCGCAGATGAGTCTGCGACCCGTTGGATTCGACGCGGGCACGCACGGCCGGGCGCACTGACGACGCAGCCGCACCCTGGAACAGCGGCAGCGAGTAGCGTGGCAGGCTGCTTCTGCCGGGGGCGAGCACGATACGGTAGGCCTGCTCGGCGGCGACCGGGACGGCGCTGCGGGGCAGCAGCCAGACCCGCTGGCGGGCGCCGGGCGCCAGATCCAGTCGGGTCGGACTGGCCAGGATGCGGTCGCTCGGCTGCAGCCGTTCGGCGTCCAGCTGCTGCTCCCACGCCAGGATCTGCACCTCGCCCTGCCAGCGCTCGGGGCCGGGGTTGTGCAGCCAGAGTTCGGTGCGGCCCCCTTCGGCGGGCAGCTGCAGGGTCGTGGGCAGCAGGTCCAGTGCGGCGGCAGGCAGCCCCGGCAGCAGCAGGAACAGGGCAAGGAGTGCGCGCATCGGCATCAGTAGATGAATGTCGGCGCGGCGGAAGCGTCGTCGGTGGGCGCGGCTGGCGCGGGGGCGAGTTCACGCAGCTGTGCCGGCAGCTGCGGGGCATCGCTGCGCTGGTGCGGAACGGCACACGCGCGGCCGCCGGCATCGCCCTGGCAGGCTTCCACTACGACCAGGCGCACCTGCACCGGGGCTGCCGGCTCGGCCCATGCCAGGGGGGCGGCGAGCATCATCGCCAGGATCGGAACTGCGCGAACCACCTGTCATCCACCGTGCCGGGATACCTGCTGGACGCTATCGGCCGGGCGCGCCGGATCTGTAGGGGCAGGTGCTCGCGGCACCGGTCAGTAGGTGATCGTCACCTGCACCACATCGTTGTAGGTACCTGCCGGCGGCTGGCCGGTGACCGGCGGCACCCGGCCGTAGATCGTCAGTTGCTGGGCACTGCCGGTACCGGTTCCGCTGGCGGTATCGACCGTGAGCGTGTTGCCCCAGCGCTGGTTGCGTGCGCTGTCGCGGTACAGTTCATAGGCCAGGTAGTAACTGCTGCCCCCGATGGTGGTGCGCATGCGCCGGGTCGGGGTGGCCGGGGGATTGTTCTGGCCGTTGTCCAGGCCGATCTGGAATGCCGTGTTCTTCAGGCAGGTCAGGGTCAGGGTGGCGGTCCGGTCGATGTTGCTGGTGATGCTGCCGGTGACGTTGCCGAAGTCCAGGGGGGTGGTGAGGTAGCTGCCGCACTGTGGCAGCACGGTCGCGGTCGCGATGAAGCTGAAGGCCGCGCTGGCGCTGTTGGTGCCGGTGGCGCCACCGTTGCAGGTGGCCGGCACGGTCGCGTTGCCCAGCAGCACTTCGTTCCAGGCCCAGGTCAGCACCACGTCGGCGCCGCTGAAGGTGCTGCTGTAGTTGCCCGCGGCCAGCACCTGGTTGGCCGGGATCTGCGCGAACAGCTGGGTGGCCTGCGCGCCGCTGCCGCCTGTCACCAGCGGCACGTTGTAGGTCATGGCCAGCTCCTGCGCCGGGGGTGTACCGCGGGGGACCAGGCCGGTGACCTGGCTGTAGCCGGCATTGTTGTAGAGCTGGAAGTTCAGGGTGTCGGGAGGGGTGCCGGTACTGGTGCGCAGGGTCCGCCAGGTGCTGCTGCTGCCACCGCCGCTGCCGGCACCGATGCCCACGCACACGCGCACGCCGGTAGTGGCCAGCAGGCTCAGCGCCGCCGTCGTGCAGGTGACGGTGATGTTCAGCGTGGCCGAGGTGGGGCCGGGGGCATTGCTGTTGACGTTGCCGAACGGCAGGGTGGGGTTGGCGGTGGCCGTGCACACCGCCGCCGCGTGCGCCGGTGTGACGGCCAGCAGGCCGAGCACGAGCAGCAGGCCGAGCAGGGGCACCTTCATGGCGCCACCTCGGGAATGCACGGTACCGGTGCCGGGCGGGGCCGGGCGCCGCTGGCAGCCACTTCCGGTGTGGCCGGCACCTTCACCCGGCACTGGCTGCGGCTGGTGGTGATGTACAGCACGCTGCCCGGCGCCACGTCCTCCAGGTACAGCAGGCCGTCGTAGCCGACGGTGGCCTGGCGACCCTGCGGCAGCTGCACTTCGCTGCCCACCTCCAGCGGTTGTCCGGCCATGTCCTGCAGGACCAGGGTCAGCGACGGCCGCGAGCGCAGATGGAACGTCACGCCGGTGCCGGCGCGCTGGCGGGGTGTCACCCAGTCCTCGACGCGGTCGGCGCGCATGTCCGCCGGCAGGTCGAGAGTGTCGATGGAGACCCGGTTGCGCTGCCACGACAGCAGGGGGCTGACCAGCAGCAGGCCACGGTCGTCGGTGACGCCGATCAGGCGGTTTTCCAGCCGTACCGGCACACCGGCGACGCCGCTGGTGCTGACCACCGCGAAGGCGTCGGAGACCTCGCGGGTAGCAAAGGTGTGCCCGTCCATCCACACCAGGCTGCCGCTGGCGCTGGCATAGGCGTAGTCAATGCCGGCCTGGCGCGATGCGCCGAGCGCGTAGCGCCCCACGTCGTTGAGGATGCCGACCTCGGCCAGGCCGCCTGTGCCCTCGTCACCCCCGCGCACCTGCGCGCGCCAGCCGATGCCGCCGGCACTGCCATCGCCGGGGACCGGCTGGGTGATATCGGCCACCCAGGCCTGGCTGTCGCCGTTGCGCTGGCTGGAGAGGCTGGCCTGACGGTTGTTGCCGAGGCTCGCGCTCACTGACAGGTAGATGTTGCGGTCGTCGCTGCTGTCCAGATTCTGGTTGACCGAGAGGTAGGCCGACCAGCGCTGGCTCCAGGTGCGCGACCAGAACAGGCTGGCATAGCGGTTGTCGTCGCCATCGGGGTAGCGCAGCCGCAGGTAGCTTGCGCTCAGCGTTCCCAGCCCCAGCAGATCGAGACCGGCAGTGGCCTGTTCGCTGATGCGCGGGGGCAGGTTGTCCTGCAGCGCGCCGAGATCACGGTAGTCGCCGTGGGTGCGTACGCTGCGCACATTGAAATTGAAGCGGCGGTTGTTCCAGCTGTAGCCCAGTGCCCATTGGCCGCCCTGCAGGCCCTGCAGGCGGCTGTGCGCGTAGGCGGCATTGAACACGCCGGCCTCGCCCGCCAACCACCAGCCACCGACGCCGGCCTGCAGCAGGCCGCCACCGCCTTCGGCGTGCGCTTCGCCGGTAAAGGTGTCGCTGATGCCACCACGCCAGCTGGCGCTGGCCACCGTGCGGCTGTCGTACTCGAAGGAGCGTTCGCCGAACGCTTCGCGCAGTTGTCCGGCACCGACCGACCAGTCCGACAGGCCCTTGGCCAGCAGCTGCTGGGTGCCATAGAAGCTGAAATCCAGCGTCTGCATGCGGCCGAAGGCATCGGTCACCACAACCTGCGCGGTGCCGGTGCCGCTGATGCCCGGCTGTGCCGCCAGCTGGAACGGTCCGACCGGCACCTGGCCGCTGTACTGGCGCAACCCGTCGACGTACAGCTCCACCGTTGACGGCACCACCGCCTCGCCCAGGAAGCCGGGCGTCGGTGTCAGCACGCGGTAGGGCTGCAGCCCGTAGTTGCGTCCGACCTGCACGCCGCCCAGGCGCACCGGCCGGGTCCAGTCGACAAAGCCGCTGTAGAAATCACCGATCTCCAGCGTGGTCGCCGACTCGGGAAAATCCAGTGTCCAGTGCGTATCCAGGCGCACGCTTTCGCTGCGCCAGTGACGGTCGTCCGGCTGCTGGTAGCGACGGGTGACCGCCGTGTTCTCGAAGGTGCCGCTGCCGATGCCGAACAGGCGCAGTTCCGAGCTCAGGGTAAGGTTGCCGAGTGCTTCGATGCGGCTGCCGTACACGTCGTAGTTGAGCAGCAGGCCCGGCGAGGCGCTGCCGGCCGGCGTACGCACCTGCGGGCGGCCGAGCAGGGTGGTGGGCAGGGTCAGCTGGTCCAGCGGCACATCCAGCGCCAGTGTCTGCAGCTGGGCGTCGTAGCGCGCGACCACGCCGCTGATCTGATCCAGAAACACCGGTGCATCGCCGGTGGCGCTGAAGCCGAGCTGGCGCAGCACCTCCGGACTGGCCTGCAGGCGGCCACGTGCTTCAGTGAAGGGCAGCAGGCCGCGCGGCGTGCTGTTCAGTGAGACGTCCAGGTACAGCGTCTGGCTGGCCGTCAGCGGTGTCGGGGGAGGCAGCAGGGCATCGGCGGAGACGCCGGAGATGCCGGACACGTCGGCGGCCGGAGCCGCGGGAACCCACGCGGCAGCGAGCACCGTGCCCACCACCGCCTCAGCGAGCCGGTGGCGGCGATAGCGGTGTCTGCGTCGACTCGCCATTGATCTTGGCCGTGATCTGGTCGTTGTCCCGGTCGACCGCCGTGCGCTCCACGGGCCAGCGCATCACCTGGCCGGGCAGCACATAGCCCAGCAGGCCGGGGTGGACGATACGTGGGCGTTCGACACTGCCCAGCGCCAGGTCGGCGATCTGCGCGTAGCTGTCGCCGGAATTGCCGATCTCGACGCCGCTGCGACCGTCGTCCAGCCGTAGCAGGCGTGCCTGCAGGCGCGGCGCCGGCGTGCCCCCGGCCGGCTGGATGAACACCGGGATCGAATAGCGCAGCACGAACTGCATGCCGCTGGCGCGGGTGGCCAGGTCCGGCACTTCGTCGACGATCAGGCGGTAATGCTGCTGGGAGGCCGGTGCCTCGCTGTCCGTGCGCATCACCCGCACCAGCTGCTGCTGGCCTGCGGCCAGTTCCTGCATCGGTGGGGTGGCCAGCAGTCCATCGGCAGGCAGCAGCTGCTCATTGCCATCCTGCTGGACCCAGCGGAACACCCGCACCTGCAGCTTCACCGGCGCGGTCCCGCTGTTGGTCAGCCACAGCTCGGCGGCACGCTGGCGGGGCTCCAGCTGCAGGGTGGTGGGCGCGACCTGCAGGCTGGTGGCGGCGGAGGTGGCCATGGCGCTGGCCAGCAGGCAGGCGAGCAACGCCACGCCGGCGGCGCGCCACAGGCGGGGTCTGGACATGGAGGCGTGCTCCATCAATAAGTGATCGTGGCGGTGATCGTGTCCAGGTAGTTGCCGGCGGCCGCGTTGTTGGTGCTCAGGTTCAGGATCTGGCCGTAGACGATGTAGGGGACCGCCAGGCCCGTGCCGATGCCGGCCTGGGTATTGGTGCCGGTCGTCGACCCCCAGACCAGGCTGTGTGCCGCGTCGCGGTACAGCTGGTAACCGACGTAGTTGTTGGCGGTCACCGCCGCGTCGGTGTTCTTCATGCGCCGGGTGGTGACGTCGCCGGCCGTACCGGCGTTCGCACCCGCGTTCAGCGCGATCGTATACGGGGTCAGCGCAGAGCACTGGGCGGTCACCGTGCCCTGGCCCAGGGTAGGTATCGCGGTGGTCGATGCGGCGGTACCGAAGTCGACGTTGGTGGCGGCCGCGGCCGTGATCGTGCAGGCCTTGGTGACCACGAGGGTGACGTTGAAGGTGGTGGTATCGGCCGCCAGCGCCGGGCCGGCCAGCAGCAGCGCGGTCATGGCCCCGGCAAGGGAGGAGCGCAGTGGGATTCGCATGGACAACCTCCTTGACCCGAAGGTCCGTTGAACAAGGCGAAGGCGGCACGTTCGGGGCCGCTTCGGCGACGCTGGCGCCAGCTTAGGACCGCCAAGTGTCTGTAATCCGTGATAAACAGGGGCTGCGGAATGTGGGCGCGATCACGCTTTCGCTCGCCTTGCCGGAACTGTGCATGGCCGGGAACGTCCAGTTGGGTGGCGTTCGTTCAGATTGCGGCCGGATCGGCGATAATGGGCGCCATGAGCGTGAATCTGAAAACCCCGCAGGAAATCGAGATGATGCGCATCGCCGGCCGCCTGGCCAGCGAAGTGCTCGACATCGTCACCCCCCACGTCAAGCCCGGTGTCACCACCGAGGAACTGGACCGCATCTGCCATGACCATATCGTCAACGTGCAGGGCGCCATTCCGGCCAACGTCGGCTACCGCGGCTTCCCCAAGACCGTGTGCACCTCGGTCAACAATGTCATCTGCCACGGCATCCCGAGCGAAGGCAAGGTGCTCAAGGACGGCGACATCGTCAACATCGACGTGACCGTCATCAAGGATGGCTGGCACGGCGATACCAGTCGCATGTACTTCGTCGGCACACCGTCGGTGATGGCGCGCCGCCTGGTGGAGACCACCTACGAAGCGATGTGGCGCGGCATCCGCGCGGTACGTCCGGGGGCGACCCTGGGCGACATCGGCCACGCGATCCAGAGCTATGCCGAAGGCGAGCGCTTCAGCGTGGTGCGCGAGTACTGCGGCCACGGCATCGGCAAGGTCTATCACGACGAGCCGCAGGTGGTGCATTACGGTCGCCCGGGGCAGGGCCTGGTGCTGCAGCCGGGCATGACCTTCACCATCGAGCCGATGATCAACGAGGGCACCCGCTACAACAAGGTGCTGCCGGATGGCTGGACCGTGGTGACCAAGGACCGCAAGCTGTCGGCGCAGTGGGAGCACATGATCGCGGTCACCGAGACCGGCGTTGACGTGCTGACCCTGTCGCCGGGCGAATCGCAGGTCTCCTGAGGATGCTGCCGGCGAGTTCGCTGCTGGACACGCCGGCCGCGTCGCTCAACGACCCGGACTGGGCTTCCGCTGCACGGCAGGCGCTGCAGCAGGCCGATGCGCGGCTGTACCGCCGTTTCGACCAGGGCGACAACATCGAGCGCCTGCTGGCGCTGCGTGCGCGCGCGGCCGATCACCTGATCCGGCTGGCGTGGCAGCGCTGCCTGCCGTCCGACAGCGGGCTGTCCCTGTTCGCAGTGGGCGGCTACGGCCGTGGGGAGCTGTTCCCACGTTCTGACATCGATCTGCTGGTGTTCGGCGCGCCGCCAGCGCAGCTCGCCCACGAAGCGGGCCTGGCGCGGTTGTTCGCCCTGCTGTGGGATTGCGGATTGGCGGTCAGCCATGCCGTGCGCTCGGCGGCGCAGTGCCGCGAGGCGGCCGCCGACCAGACCGTGCTGACCGCGCTGATCGAAGCGCGCCCGATCCTGGCCGACGATGCGGCGCGCCGGGCGCTGCGCGAAGCAACCGACGACGACAGCGGACTGTGGCCGGCGCGCACCTTCTTCCTGGCCAAGCTGGAGGAACTGCGCAACCGCCACCAGCGTTTCGGCGATACCGCCGACAACCTCGAGCCCGATCTGAAGGATGGCCCCGGCGGGCTGCGTGATCTCAATACGCTGGGGTGGATGGCGCTGCGCGCGTTCGGCGTTCGCGACCTTGAGGCGCTGGTCGGGCTGGGCCATCTGGGTGCCGACGAAGCCGCGGCGCTCCAGCGCGAGCGCGCGGTGCTGGCGCGCCTGCGCTTCGGCCTGCACCTGGTGGCACGGCGGCCGGAGGAGCGCCTCCGCTTCGATTACCAGAAGACACTGGCCGCGCGGCTGGGTTTTGAGGACGACGCCGAGAACCTGGGCGTCGAGAAGATGATGCAGGGGTTCTATCGCGCCGCTTCGGTGGTGCGCCGGATCAGCGACCGCCTGCTGCAACGCTTCGAGGAGCAGTTCGACGGCGAAGCGCTGCCGGAACCGCTGACCGTGGGTTTCTCGCTGCGCCGCGGCTATCTGGCGGCGAACGAGGCGGCGTGGCCGCGCGGCGACATCGGCCAGGTGTTCGCCCTGTTCGCCGGCTGGGCCAACAACCCGCAGGTGCGTGGCCTGCATTCGCTGACCGCGCGCGCACTGGCCGAGTCGCTGCCGCTGCTGCCCGCCTATGACCAGGCCGATGCCGATGCGCGTGAGCAGTTCATGGCGCTGCTGCGTGGCCAGCGCCCCGTCGACACGCTCTCGCGGATGGCCCGGCTGGGTGTGCTGGGCCAGTGGATTCCCGCGTTCGCCCAGGTCAGCGGGCGCATGCAGTTCGACCTGTTCCACGTCTACACCGTCGATCAGCACACGCTGATGGTTCTGCGCAATATCGGCCAGTTCGCCAGCAGCCGTGCCGACGAGCGCTTCTCGATCGCGCATGAAGTGTGGCCGCGGCTGCGCAAGCCGGAACTGCTGCTGCTGGCCGGGCTGTTCCATGACATTGCCAAGGGCCGCGGCGGCGATCATTCCGAGCTGGGAGCGGTGGATGCGCGCGCGTTCTGCCAGGCGCATGCGCTCAGTGCCTCGGATACCGAACTGGTGGCGTGGCTGGTCGAACAGCACCTGCGCATGTCGGTGACAGCGCAGAAGCAGGACATCGCCGATCCGGCCGTGATCCATCGTTTCGCAACCCTGGTCGGCAGCCGCGACCGCCTCGACTACCTGTACCTGCTGACCTGCGCCGACATCGCCGGCACCAGCCCCAAGCTGTGGAACGCCTGGAAGGACCGGCTGCTGGCCGATCTGTACTTCGCCACGCGGCGCGCACTGCGCGAGGGCCTGGAGCATCCGGTGCCGGCCGCCGAGCGCGTTGCCGAGGCGCGTGACAGCGTGCGCGCGCTGGTACGCGAACAGGGCTATGACGACGCCACGATCGACCGCCAGTTCGCCGTCATGCCTGATGAAGGCTTCATCCGCCTGCGTCCGGAGCAGCTGGCCTGGCAGGCCGCTGCGCTGGTGCCGGTGAAGCAGGGCCAGGCGCTGGTGAAGGTGCGCCGCATCAGCGTCGACGACCCCGCGCTGGAAGTGTTCGTGCATTCGCCGGATCGCGACGGCCTGTTTGCTGCCATCGTGATGACGCTGGACCGCAAGGGCTACGGCATCCATCGCGCACGGGTACTGGACGGCCCCGCGGGCACCATCTTCGATACCTTTGAGGTCAGCCCCGCCGATACCTTCGCCGATGGCAGCAGCGCCAACCTGGAAGCTGCGCTGCGCGAGGCGCTGGCCGGTGACCTGGGCCGTCTGCGCCCGTCGCGGCGGGTGGTGCCGCGGCAGCTGCGTCACTTCCGCTTCGTGCCGCGCATCGAGTTCCGCGATGAGCCCGGCGCAACCCGATTCGCCCTGGTCGCACCCGACCGCCCCGGCCTGCTGGCCGACGTGGCGTTCGTGCTGCGCAACCAGGGCCTGCGCGTGCATGACGCGCGCATTGCCACGTTCGGCGAACGCGCCGAAGACACCTTCGTGATCAGTGACGAACACGACCTCCCCCTGACCGAACCCGCCCGGCAGCAGCTGCATGACGCGATGCTGGCCTGCCTGGACCCTGATCGAAACGCCGGAGACCCCACCTGATGGCCACCAAGCCTGCAAAGAAGACCGCCGCGACCGCCAAGAGCGCGGCGGCCCGAAAGACCACTGCCGCGACGGCCGCAAAGAAGACCGTTGCCCCGGTGAAGAAGGTGGCTGCCGCGAAGAAGCCGGCGCCGAAGAAGGCCCCGGCCAAGAGCGCGGAAGCCGCGCGCGCCGAGACCATCGCCCGCAAGTCGCTGCGCAGGCCGGCCGCGCCGGGCGTGGAAGAACTGAAGTTCGGCATCGAAAGCGCCTTCGAGCGCCGCGCGACGCTGACCCTGCATGAACTGGAGGGCTCGACCCGGGTGCTGGTCAACCGCGTGATCGACGGCCTGGAAAGCGGCGAGTTCCGTGTCGCCGAGCCGGACGGGCAGGGGGGCTGGAAAGTCAACGAATGGCTGAAGAAGGCGGTGCTGCTGTACTTCCGTGTCAATGACATGGCAGTGGTCGACGCCCGTCCGGCCCCGTTCTGGGACAAGGTCGAATCGCGCTTTGCCGGGTACGACGAAGCGAAGTTCCGTCGTGCCGGGGTACGCGTGGTGCCGGGCGCGATCGCGCGCCGGGGTACCTACTTCGGCAAGGATGTGGTGCTGATGCCGAGCTTCACCAACATCGGCGCCCATGTCGGCGAGGGCACCATGGTCGATACCTGGGCCACCGTCGGTTCCTGTGCGCAGATCGGCCAGCATTGCCACCTGTCCGGTGGCGCCGGCATCGGCGGCGTGCTCGAACCGCTGCAGGCCAGCCCGACCATCATCGAAGACCATTGCTTCATCGGCGCGCGTTCGGAAGTGGTGGAGGGCGTAGTGGTCGGCCACCACAGCGTGATCGGCATGGGCGTGTTCCTCAGCCAGAGCACCCGCATCTACAACCGCGCCACCGGCGAGATCACCTACGGCTACATCCCGCCGTACAGCGTGGTGGTGTCGGGCTCGCTGCCGAGCAAGGACGGCACGCACTCGCTGTACTGCGCGGTGATCGTCAAGCAGGTCGATGCCCGCACCCGCAGCAAGACCAGCGTCAACGATCTTCTGCGCGGCCTGGCGGACTGACGATGACTGCGCCGGACGACCTGGCGCAGTCCGCGATCTACCGGCATCCGTTCGACAACGTGTTCGCGCGGATGCTGCCGCGCCTGCTGCACGCACCGCGCTGGACCCGGCTGCGCCGCGCACTGTCGCGGCGCTGGCCGATGCCGGCGCTGGCCAGCGATGTGCGCGATGTGATCTACGCCAGCTGGTGGGTCGATGTGCGCCATGCGCCGTCACCGCCACCTGGCCATCACTACGTGGTCCATGCCGGTCGTACGCCTTACACCATCCTCAGCTATCGGCACGGTCACTTCGGGCCGGCCCTGGCCGGCCCTCTGCGGGCGCTGATGCCATCGCCGCAGCAGAGCAACTGGCGCTGGTACCTGCGCCGCGACGACGATCCGGACGGCACGCCGGTCGTGCTGTTCGACCGCAACGTGATGGATCAGCTGGCCTTCGTCGCCGGTGCGCGTGCCTTCAGCGATGCCATGCAACCTCACCTCTCCGTGCGCTTCGCGCATGTGCTCGAGGCCGATGGCGGCGGCCATACCCTGATCGAAGGTGGGCACGGCAGCGCGCCGGCGCTTCGACTGCAGTGGCAGGTTGCCGCAGGCTGGGACGATGCCACGTGGTCGGCGGCCTTTGGCGGCCATCACGCCCTGCTGCGTTTCCTGACCTGCCAGGACGAGGCCATCGCCCGTACCTGTGACGGGCACTGGGCCAGCACCCGCATCGACCTGCCGGTGGAGCTGACCCATCTGCGGCCGCTGCACCTGCAGGGTACGCTGCAGTGCCCACGCTTGCAGGCGATGGGCGTTGCGCTGCCCGACGGGCTGGCCTTCCACCTGCCACGCGTGCTGTTCCGGGTCGTGTCCGAGCGTCTGTTGTGAGATTCTGACCCTCTGTTTTCCAGCATTGCCGATGGCCATGAGCACCACTGTCTACGGATTGAAGAACTGCGATACCTGCAAGAAGGCGACCAAGTGGCTGGACCGCTTCGGCGTGCCATACACCTTCGTCGACTACCGCGAGACCAAGCCCGGCCCGGAAACGCTGGTCGAGTGGGCCGCGCAGCTGGGCGGCCTGTCCGCGATGGTCAACCGGTCATCGACCACCTGGCGGCAACTGCCGGACAACCGCAAGGCGGCCGCCTCCGATGCCGAGTGGAAGCTGCTGCTGCGCGAGTACCCGCAGCTGATCAAGCGCCCGCTGGTGGTGACGTCCGACGGCAAGGTCAGCCAGGGATTCAGCGACAACGGGTTCAAGGCGCGCTTCGGCGTGGGTGGCGCGTGAGCGCGGTGCTGGACCTGGCCTGCGAGCTGATCGCACGGCCATCGGTCACGCCGGACGATGCCGGCTGCCAGGCGCTGCTTGCGGCGCGGCTGCAGCGTGCAGGGTTCGACTGCGAGCACCTGCGCCTGGGCGACGTCGACAACCTCTGGGCGACCCATGGCAGCGGTGCGCCGGTGCTGGTCCTGCTGGGCCACACCGACGTGGTGCCACCGGGACCGCGCGAGGCCTGGCAGAGCGATCCGTTCGTCCCGAAGATCCGCGATGGCGTGCTGTACGGCCGTGGCGCGGCCGACATGAAGGGCAGCGTAGCCGCGTTCGTGATCGCGGCCGAGCAGTTCGCCGCAGCCCACCCTCATCATGCGGGAACGCTGGCGGTGCTGCTGACCAGTGACGAGGAGGGCGATGCGATCGACGGCGTGCGCCATGTCGCGCGCCTGTTCGCAGAGCGTGGCCAGCGCATCGACTGGTGCATCACCGGCGAACCCTCGTCGACCGCAACGCTGGGCGATCTGCTCCGCGTCGGCCGCCGCGGCAGCCTGTCGGCGAAGTTGCGCGTGCAGGGCGTGCAGGGCCATGTGGCCTACCCGGAGAAGGCACGCAACCCGATCCACCAGGCGGCGCCGGCGTTGGCCGAACTGAGTGCGCGGCGCTGGGACGAGGGTTACGAGAGCTTTCCGCCGACCAGCCTGCAGATCTCCAACATCCATGGCGGCACCGGTGCCAACAACGTGATTCCGGGCGAGCTGGAAGTGGATTTCAACGTCCGCTACAACCCGCATTGGGATGCGCCGAAACTGGAAGCGGAGATCATCGCGGTGCTGGACCGTCACGGCCTGCAGTACACGCTGAAGTGGCACCGCAGCGGCGAGCCGTTCTACACGCCCGAAGGCACGCTGCGTGCCGCCGCGCGCGCCGTGCTGGCCGATCACATCGGCGGTGCGCCGGAAGAAAGCACCGGTGGCGGAACGTCCGACGCCCGCTTCATCGCGCCCTTGGGCGCGCAGTGCATCGAAGTGGGACCGGTCAACGCCAGCATTCACCAGGTGGACGAGAACGTGCGTGTGGACGAGCTTGAGGCCCTGCCGGGCCTGTACCTGCGGCTGGTCGAGCGCCTGCTGGTGTGAGGCACGACGCCGGGCCAGGCCCGGCGCCCCCCGTTGGCGACGGGTTCGCCCGGGCCAGCCCCGGCGGACCCCCCCCCTGGTTGCCAACGCAACTGTTGCGCGGCCCCGGAAACCGGGTTAGGGTCGGGTCATGTCGATCCGCCTGGCCACCGCCGTCAACAACAACCGCAATAATCTGCGCGCGAATAATCGTGCGCGGCCGATGCGGGACTGCGCCCTGGGTAGATAGACAGCAACACACGCCCGGACACCAGAAAACCCGCATCGGCCGATGCGGGTTTTTTTGTGCCCGGGCGCAGCGCTACCCGGGCCTGGATGGCCGGTCGAACACCTTGCCCCTCGTAGAACCGACAACAGGAGTTCCCCCATGTGTTCGATCTTCGCAATCTTCGGCCTGCAGGCCGGTGATGATCTTCCCGCCCTGCGCCGGCATGCGTTGGAGCTGTCGCAGCGGCAGCGTCATCGTGGCCCGGACTGGAGCGGCGTCTACCTTGATGAAGGTGCACTGCTGGTGCACGAGCGGCTGGCCATCGTCGATCCGGCGGGTGGCTCGCAGCCGCTGTTGTCGGCGGACGGTCAGCTGGCGCTGGCGGTCAACGGCGAAATCTACAACCATCAGCTGCTCAAGGCCGCGCTGGCCCACCCCTACGACTTCCAGACCGGCTCGGACTGCGAGGTGATCAACGCGCTGTACCGGCAGGGAGGCTCGCCGTCCCGCTGGCTGGAGCAGCTCAACGGCATCTTCGCCTTCGCGCTGTGGGACCGCGATGCCGGTCGCGTACTGGTGGCGCGCGATCCGGTCGGCGTGGTGCCGCTGTACTGGGGGCACGACGCGCAGGGGCGCCTGCGTGTGGCCTCGGAGATGAAAGCGTTGGTGGATACCTGTGCCGACGTTGCCCAGTTCCCGCCGGGTCATTACTACGACAGTGCCAGTGGCGAACTGGTGCGCTACTACCAGCAGCCCTGGCGCGAGTATGCGGACGTTGAAGGGCGCCAAGCCGATCTGGCCGAGCTGCGACAGGCCTTTGAACATGCGGTGGAACGCCAGCTGATGAGCGACGTGCCGTACGGCGTGCTGCTGTCTGGTGGACTGGATTCGTCGCTGGTGGCCGCCGTCGCCGCCCGCTATGCCCGCCGCCGCATCGAGGATGGCGGCCAGAGCGAAGCCTGGTGGCCGCGCCTGCATTCGTTCGCGATCGGGCTGAAGGGATCGCCCGATCTGGCCGCCGCCGCCGTCGCCGCCGAAGCGCTGGGCACCGTGCACCACGGCTTCGAGTACACCTTCGAGGAAGGCCTCGACGTGCTCCCCGAGGTGATCCGCCATATCGAAACCTACGATGTCACCACCATCCGCGCGTCCACGCCGATGTTCCTGCTGGCACGACGGATCAAGGCGATGGGGGTGAAGATGGTGTTGTCCGGCGAAGGCAGCGACGAGATCTTCGGCGGCTACCTGTACTTCCACAAGGCACCGGACGCGCGCGAATTCCACCAGGAGCTGGTGCGCAAGCTCGATGCCCTGCACAACTACGATTGCCTGCGTGCCAACAAGTCAATGATGGCCTGGGGCGTGGAGCCTCGCGTGCCGTTCCTGGACCGCGACTTCCTCGATGTGGCGATGCGCATCGACGCCGCGCACAAGATGGTCGGCAGCGGCTTCGGCGGTCGCCGTATCGAGAAGGCGGTGTTGCGTGAAGCGTTCGATGGCTATCTGCCGGACAGCATCCTGTGGCGCCAGAAGGAGCAGTTCAGCGATGGCGTCGGCTATGGCTGGATCGATGGATTGAAGGCGCACGCCGAGGCGCAGGTCAGCGACCGGGTACTGGCCGCCGCCGACAAGCGCTTCCCGCACAACCCGCCGCAGACCAAGGAGGCGTACTACTATCGCCACCTGTTCGAACAGTTCTTCCCGAGCAGGGCCGCGGCCGAAACGGTCCCGGGTGGAAAATCGATCGCCTGTTCCTCGCCGGCCGCGATTGCCTGGGACGCGAGTTTCGCCGCAGCGGCCGATCCGTCCGGCCGGGCGATTGCCGGGGTACACGAGCAGGCCCTGGCGTGACCGGCAGCGCCAGGCTACGCCCGGCGGGCGCGCAGCGTCGGCGCAGGCAAGGACGTATCATCGCCCCCCTGCACATTGGGGAATGTTCATGGACGTACAGAGCGAGGGCCGGGCGCCGCCGATGAAGTGGGGGTGGCGCTACGTGGCCTGGGCCGGGCTGCCGTTGCTGGCCGGCCTGCTGCTGGCGCGGTATGCCGGGCCGGCGGCGCCTGAAGCGGTCGCACGCGCCACGGTTGCCGACGAAGGCAGCTGGGCCCGGCATCTGTCATCGCCGCTGGGCCTGTTCCTGCTGCAGCTGCTGGTCCTGCTGCTGGTGGCCAAGGGCGCGGGAGCGCTGCTCAAGCGCTTCGGCCAGCCGGCGGTGATCGGCGAAATGGCGGCAGGCCTGATGATGGGCCCGTTGGTGCTGGGCAGCCTGTTGCCGCAGTTGCATGGCGCGCTGTTCCCGGCGGCGTCGCTGGCGCCGTTGGGCCTGCTCAGCCAGCTGGGTGTGCTGATGTTTCTGCTGGTGGCCGGTGCCGAACTCGACCTGGCCGCACTGCGCGGACGACGGCGGTTCGCGTTCACCGTCAGCCACGCCGGTATCGCCGTGCCGTTCGTGCTGGGCGTGGCCCTGGCCATCTGGCTGTACCCGCAGCACGGTCCGCAGGGCGTGGGCTTCACGTCCTTCGCGCTGTTCGTCGGGATATCGATGAGCATCACGGCATTCCCGGTGCTGCTGCGGATCCTCGCCGATCGCGGCATCACCCATACGCCGCTGGGACAGACCGCCATTGCCTGCGCGGCACTCGGCGACGCCACGGCCTGGTGCCTGCTGGCGCTGATCGTGGCGGCTGCACAGGCCGGTGGCTGGCTGCCGGCAAGCCTCAACCTGCTGGGCGTGGTGGCCTTCGTGGCGCTGATGCTTGGCCTGGTGAGACCGTGGTTTGCCCGCCAGCAGGTCGTGGCAGGACGCGAAGGACGGTGGTTGCTGGGCATCCTGCTGTTGTCGCTGGCCAGTGCGCTGGTGACCGAGATGCTGGGCATCCATGCGTTGTTCGGTGCATTCGCTGCGGGCGTGGCGGTGTCATCCAATGCGCCGCTGCGCGCACTGCTGATGGCCCGCGTCGAGCCGTTCGCGGTGACCCTGCTGCTGCCCCTGTTCTTCGCCATGACCGGCCTGCGCATGCGCGCCGACGCACTGCACGCCGGCGACATCGTGCTGTGCCTGGTGGTGATCGCGGTGGCCACGGCCGGCAAGCTGCTGGGCACATTCAGTGCCGCCCGCAGCACCGGCCTGCCGGCCCGCGAGGCATGGCGGCTGGGAGCGCTGATGAACACGCGCGGCCTGATGGAACTGATCGTGCTCAACCTGGGCTATGAGCTGGGCCTGCTCGGGGATCGCCTGTTCGCGGTGCTGGTGATCATGGCACTGGTGACCACTGCGATGACCGGGCCGTTGTTGAACCTGATCGAGCGCCGCCGCACCTGAGCCGGTAGCGCCGGGCCATGCCCGGCGGCTTTGCTGTCCGTCCACGCTGCGCGCTCGCCGGGCATGGCCCGGCGCTACCCCTCTATCTCGCCGGCACCAGCGTCATCACGTGCTGGGCCTTGCCCGGCAGGAACGGCGAGGGGCGGCCATGCACCCAGTCTTCGTGGCCCGCGCCCCAGTAGGGGGACAGCGGGTGGCCACTCTGGCCACCGGGCATGTGCACGATGCCGTCGGCTTCGTGACCGGGGGAGACCACCATCCGCTGCGAAGCACCGAAATCCGGGGCCTGCACCCGTGGCATGTCGCGGTCGCCGGGCAACGGCTCGGCCGGCATGCACAACGCGCGGCGTGCGAAGGCGGGCAGGGCGCGACTGACCGGGTGGCAGATCGACGCGGTGTTGCGCTCTCCCCAGCGGCGCTGGGCCAGCGGTCCCTGGCTGGCAAGATCTGCTTCCAGCTCACGTGCGGCCTTCGCCAGCAACGCATCCCAGCTGTCGATACCGGGTGGCAGCAGATGTGCCGGGCGCTGTTCCAGCATCGGCCAGACCACGCCTTCCAGCTCGGGCAGCCGCGGCGGCAGGTAATCGGCGCCCAGCTGTGCGCGGGCAGGCGCGAGCAGCGCACCTTCCACCGCATCGAGCACCTTGCCACGGAAGCCGCGGGTGATGCGATAGCTCACCGAGTCCACCGATGCCCGTCCTTCCCAGTGCGCATTGGCTGCATGCAGGCGCTGCAGTGCAGGGTCGCTGCTGTGTGCGGTGATCTGCTGCAGCAGCGCCCACCAGCGTTGCAGCATTACCGCGCGGTCATCGAGCTGGATCGCCAGCAGGTCGTGCTCATCGAAACGGTCCTGGACCGCCAGCAGGTCGCGGATCTGCCGCGCGCGGGCGCCAAGGTCGTAGCCGCCATTGCCGGCCACTGCCAGTGCGCCGCCGTCCAGCACGCGGCCATTGGCGGTCCACAGACGGTGGTTGGCGGGATCGATCAGTGCGGGAGCAGCGTCGCTGCGCAGCGACCAGGGTGCGCAGGCGTCATTGCGCGCTGGCGCGTAGCCGGCCGCCGCACATCCGGGGCCACGGTCCGGACGGGCGCCGATCAGACGCCAGGCGATGCGCCCGCTGCGGTCGCCGATCACCAGGTTCTGTGCAGGAATGCCGGCGCGGTCGGCCACGCGCAGGGCCTGGTCCAGGTCGCCCGCGCGGGCCATGTCGGCGAAATCCAGGCGCACCGCGCCGGGCAGATGTGCGACCCAGCGCAGTGCGTCGCCGCTGCCATCGGCGTGGGTGTGCAGGATCGGCCCCCAGGCGGTCTCGCGCACCGGGAACACCACGTCATCCTGGCCGGCCACGGCGATGCGCTCTTCATGCACCGTCACCGGGGCCGTGGCCGGTTCGTTGCGGAAATCGGCGGTGTCGATGTAGCTGTTGGTGAACCCCCAGGCGACATGCCCGTTGCTGCCGACGATGACGGCTGGCAGACCGGGCAGCGAGAAGCCGCTGATGTCGACCTGGCCACCGGCCGCCTGCGGATCGGGATAGCGCAGGCGCACGCGGAACCAGAGGCCGGGTGCACGCAGGCCCAGGTGCATGTCGTCGGCAACGATCGCACGGCCATCGGCAGTGAGGGCGCCGGCCACGGCGAAGTTGTTGCTGCCCACTGCGCCGGCTTCCACCGGCACGGGGGCGGGCGAGGCGGCCAGCGTGCGCAGATCCAGTTGCCCTGCATCGGGCAGCAGGGCATTGCCGCGCGGCTCGCCGAACAGGGGCGCATCCCATTCGCTGCCCTGGTGCGCGATCAGCGCATGCAGCGCCGGTGGCACCACCGCCTGGATGCGGCTGAGCGCCAGTTCAGTCCGGTTGCCCGGATCCTGCAGATCGGCGTACATGGCCAGCCCGGCCAGCACGCTGTCGCTGGCGGTCCACGGCTGCGGCGCCTGCCGCAGCAGCAGGTAGGCCCACGGGCGCACGGAGAGATCGGCCAGGCCCTGGTTGACCCCATCGACATACGCGTTCACCGCCGCGGCGTTGCTGCCCAGGGCGGCCTCCAGATGGGCGTCGGTCCGCGCGCGCAGGCGATGAACCCGCATGCGCTTGTCCACCTCGATGGCCTTCGGGCCGAACAGCGCAGCCAGTTCGCCGGCCGCGCTGCGCCGCATCAGGTCCATCTCGAAGTAGCGCTCCTGCGCGTGGACACGGCCGAGCGCACGCATGGCGTCGGCCTGGCTGCCCGCGGTGATGGTGACCACACCCAGCGCGTCGCGCTCGACAGTGACTGCTGCGCTTAGGCCGGGCAGGGCATGTTCACCTTCCAGATCGGCCAGGCTGCCGCGCAGCAGCAGCCACGCTGCCAGGGCCACCACCAGCAGGATGGCGATCAGCACGCCGAGCAGCCAACGCCATGTACGTCGCATTGCAGGTCCTTTCCGAACGCCGGGGCCGATTGTAGCCGCAGGCGCAACTGCGACTGATTCCGATTAGATCACCGTATCCCGAAATGGGGCACCCTATGCCGCATCGATTCAAAGGAGCCCCCCATGAAAGGCAACCCGGACGTCATCGCCTGCCTGAAGGAACTGCTGCGCGGCGAGCTTGCCGCGCGTGACCAGTACTTCATCCACTCCCGCCGTTACGAGGACCAGGGCCTGTTCGCGCTGTATGAGCGCCTGAACCACGAGATGGAGGAAGAGACCCAGCATGCCGACGCGCTGCTGCGCCGCATCCTGTTCCTTGGCGGTGATCCTGACATGCGCCCGCACCTGACCGAGCCGGGTACGACGGTGGAGGAGATGCTGCAGAAGGATCTGGACACCGAGTACGCCGTGCGCAACAACCTCGCCGCCGGCATGAAGCTGTGCGAAGAGAAGGGCGACTACGTGAGCCGCGACATCCTGCTGGCGCAGCTGAAGGACACCGAAGAGGACCACGCCTGGTGGCTGGAGCAGCAGCTGGGCCTGATCAAGCGCATCGGCCTGGAGCTGTACCAGCTGAGCAAGATCGACGGCAGCGGCGCCCCGGCGCACTGAACCGGTACCGTCGCCCGCCAGCACCGGAGCATCGCTCGCCAGCCTTCGCCCGCCAGCCGCTCCACCGCCCGCCAGCCGACAACGAAAAAGCCGGGGAATGCCCCGGCTTTTTCGTGTCTGGTGCTGCGTTTCGGTAGCGCCGGGCCATGCCCGGCGGGCAGAGCTGGGGTCAGAGCCCTTTCCGTTGGAAAGGGATCCGACCCCGCTGCGTCATTCCACTGACAGGCCTTCGACCTTCTGCCAGCCACGCGGCAGCAGGTGGCCGCGGGTCGCCCGCGCGCCGAGGTAGGCATCGAGCTCGTTGAACTTCAGGCCCATCGTGCGCTGGCCGGCGCGCACCTGCAGGGTCTGCCCCGGCCCGATCGCCACGATGGCGACCACGCGTTCCGTGGCCAGCTTGGCCTTGGGGATCTCGATGATCTTGTTGCCCTTGCCCTTGTCCAGTTCGGGCAGATCGCTGGCCGGAATCGCCAGCAGGTTGCCCGAGCTGGTCACCGCCACGATGCGGTCGCTCTCGACATTGGCGACCACCGCCGGCGGCAGCACCGATGAGCCGGCGGAGAGGTTCAGCATCGCCTTGCCGGCCTTGTTGCGGCTGATCAGGTTCTCGAAGCGGGTGACGAAGCCGTAGCCATGGCTGGACGCGAGCACGAAGCGTGCGTCCGGCTCGGCGCTGGCCAGGGTGACGAAGCTGGTGCCGGGCGCCGGCGAGAAACGGCCGGTCAGCGGCTCGCCGTTGCCCCGCGCAGAAGGCAGGGTGTGCACCGCCGTTGAATAGGCCCGGCCTTCGCTGTCCAGGAATGCGACCTGCTGGGTGCTGCGCGCGCGCACGGCGCCCTGCAGCGCATCGCCATCGCGATAGGACAGGGCCGACGCGTCCACGTCATGACCCTTGGCGGCGCGGATCCAGCCCTTCTGCGACAGCACCACCGTCATCGGCTCGCTTGGCACCAGCTCGGTCTCGTCGATGGCCTGCGCCGCCTGGCGCTGGACCAGCGGCGAGCGGCGCTCGTCGCCGAACTTCTTCGCATCGGCCTGCAGCTCGTCGCGGATCAGCTTCTTCAGCTTGGCCTTGCTGTCGAGGATGCCGATGATCTTCTCGCGTTCCTTGGCCAGCTCGTCCTGCTCGCCGCGGATCTTCATTTCCTCCAGGCGGGCCAGCTGCTTCAGCTTGGTCTCCAGGATGTACTCGGCCTGTTCTTCGGACAGGCCGAAGCGCGCGATCAGTGCGGCCTTCGGTTCGTCCTCGGTACGGATGATATGGATCACCTCGTCCAGGTTGAGGAAGGCCACCAGCAGACCTTCCAGCAGGTGCAGGCGGCGTTCGACCTTCTGCAGGCGATGCTGCAGGCGGCGGGTGACGGTGTTGCTGCGGAACGTCAGCCATTCGCTGAGCAGCATCTTCAGGTTCTTCACCTGCGGACGGCCGTCCAGCCCGATCACGTTGAGGTTGACGCGGTAGCTGCGCTCCAGGTCGGTGGTGGCGAACAGGTGGCCCATCAGCTGCTCGGCATCGACGCGGTTCGAGCGCGGCACCAGCACCACCCGCACCGGATTGGCGTGGTCGGATTCATCGCGGATGTCTTCCAGCCACGGCAGCTTCTTGGCGCGCATCTGCGCGGCGATCTGCTCGATCACCTTCGAGGGCGATACCTGGAACGGCAGTGCGGTGACCACGATGTTGCCGGCTTCACGGCTGAACGTCGCGCGCGCACGCACGCTGCCGTTGCCGGTCTCGTACAGGGTGCGCAGATCGTTGGCGGCCGTGATGATCTCGGCGCTGGAGGGATAGTCCGGGCCTTTCACGTGCTCGCACAGGTCGCGCACGGTGGCGTCCGGATCGTCCAGCAGGTGCAGCAGCGCGCTGACGATCTCGTTGAGGTTGTGCGGCGGCACATCGGTGGCCATGCCCACGGCGATGCCCGTGGTGCCGTTGAGCAGCAGGTGCGGCAGGCGGGCCGGCATCCACGTCGGCTCCTGCAGCGTGCCATCGAAGTTGGGCGCCCAGTCGGTGGTGCCCTGGCCCAGTTCGCCCAGCAGCACTTCGGCGATGGGGGTCAGCTTGGATTCGGTGTAGCGCATCGCCGCGAACGACTTCGGGTCGTCGCTGGAGCCGAAGTTGCCCTGGCCCTCGATCAGCGGATAGCGGTAGGAGAACGGCTGGGCCATCAGCACCAGCGCCTCGTAGCACGCGCTGTCGCCGTGCGGGTGGTATTTACCGATGACGTCACCGACGGTACGTGCGGACTTCTTCGGCTTGGACGCGGCATTCAGCCCCAGCTCGCTCATCGAATAGATGATGCGGCGCTGCACCGGCTTCAGGCCGTCGCCGACGAACGGCAGGGCGCGGTCCAGGACCACGTACATCGAGTAGTCGAGGTAGGCGCGTTCGGCGTACTCGCGCAACGGCAGTTGTTCGAATCCGTGGAACACGGGGCGGGCAAGTTCGGTCATGCGGCGTTGTTACCTATGTCGGGAGGCGGCGACGGCGGTCGCCGCTCGCAATCCTGTGATTATCCGGATGCGGCCGGGGATGCCAAGCCGCGCGCAGGGTCCAGGCCGGTTTCGAGCCCATTCCCGGCCCGCGCCAGGTAGCGCCCGGGCGGCAGGCCGAAATGGCGGCGGAACACGGTGACGAAGGCGCTGGCGCTGCTGAAGCCCAGCGCATGGGCGATATCGGCCACGCTGCGGCCATCGGTCAGCTGCCGCAGCGCTTCGGACAGACGGGCCTGCTGGCGCCACTGCGCGAAGCTCAGCGTGGTCTCGTCGCGGAAGTGGCGGGTCAGGCTGCGCGGCGAAAGCCCGGCCCAATGCGCCCATTCGGCCAGGCTGCGCTCGTCGGAGGGATCGGCCAGCAGCTGCGAGGCGATTTTCAGCAGGCGCCGATCGTGCGGCATCGGCAGGTGCATGCGCTGGCGCGGTGCGGTGCGGATCTCATCCAGCAGAACCTCGATGATGTGCTGGTGCTCGGGCGTGGCGACCTGGTCGAGCGACCAGCCGCAGATCCGGTCCGCCAGTGCCTGCGCCAGCCTGGACAGGCCCAGCACGCAGGGGGCGGCGGGAAGGGCAGTGCAGGCCGGCGCGGCCAGCGCCATGCCCCAGCCACGCAGCGGGCCGTCCAGGGCGACCGTGTGCGGTTCCAGGGGCGGCATCCAGCCGGCCGAACCGGGCGCCAGCGACCACGTTCCATGCGAGGTGCGGGTGGTCAGCAGGCCGCGCTCGACACAGATCAGCTGCGCACGCTGGTGATGGTGCCAGTCGACTTCACGGGCGAGCCCCTGCGGACTGTCGAAGCGGAAACCGACGACCGGCGGGCCATCGTTGCGCTCGAACCAGTCCAGCGCCTCGTTGTGCAGCAGCTGCCGGGCCGGCGCGATGTGCTCCTTGTTCATCCTGTCCGCTGGCTGGAATGTGTCATTCATTGGCTTGATGGTACTACCGGGCCATCCTGGGGCGCCATTAAGGTAGGCGCCTTCACTGATCCAGCCCGCTGCTGCAACACAGCATTCGATGCCAGATCGAATATTTCCATTGAGAAATATTTTTTTTGGAAGAGAATGCACTCCCATGATCTGTCCTGCAACCACTCCCCCCAGCTTCGGCCTGCTGCTGCGCCAGGTGCGCGACGGCCTGGTCCGCCAGCTTGACGCGTCCATGGCCGAAGAAGACCTGGGCATCGGCTTCACCCACTACATCGGGTTGAAGGTGCTCTCGAACATGGCCCCCTGTACCGCCAACGAACTGGCCCAGGCCATCGACCAGGTACCCAGTGCCGTCACCCGCCTGCTGGACAAGCTCGAAGCCCTGGGCTGCGTTCGCCGCGAGGCACATGCGCAGGACCGCCGTGCGCTGCAGATCGTGCTGACCGATGAAGGCCGCGCACTGTGGGCGCGCTTGAAGCTGCGCGGCGACGCGGTGATGGATTACGCCCTGCGCGATCTGTCCGCCGACGAGCGCACGCTGCTGTTGTCCCTCCTGACCCGAATCCGTGATTCCCTGACGACCCCATGAACCCGATCCCGCATTCCTCATTCCGCCGGTCCGGGCGCGCGCTGCTGCTGTCGGCGCTGGCGCTGGCGCTGGCCGCCTGTGCCAGCAGCCGCGGCCTCGAACCGCAGGCCCGCCTGCTCGATGTGGACAGCCTGCACAGCGAGCGCACCCTGGCCGACACCGATCTCAGTGCCACCGGCTTCCCCGCACAGGACTGGTGGAAGGCATTGGGCGATGCGCAGCTGGACGCGCTGATCGCCGAAGGCCTGGCCGGTCATCCGAGCCTGGACGCCGCCGACGCACGTCTGCGCCAGGCGCAGGCCAAGGTCGGTACCGCACGCGCTGACCGCCTGCCCAGTCTCTCCGTTTCCGGCGGCTATACCGGGCTTCGCCTGCCCGAGTCGATGGCCGGCGACGAGATCGGTGGCCACTACGCAGGCAGCAGCCAGGTCGCTTTCGACTTCAGCTACGGCATCGACCTGTGGGGCGGCAAGCGCGCCGCCTGGGAAGCGGCCGTGGATGGCGCGCATGCCGCCACCGTGGAGGCCCAGGCCGCACGCCTGAATCTGTCCACCGGCATCGCCCAGGCCTATGCGGACCTTGCTTACGCGTGGCAGCTCGACGATGTCGCCGAGGAAGAACTGACGCGGTCGCAGAAGTCGCTGGAACTGACCCGGCAGCGTCGCCGCGCTGGCATCGACAGCGATCTGCAGGTGCGCCAGGCCGAAGCCCGCGTGCCCGCCGCGCAACAGCAGGTGCAGGCCGCGCAGCAACGTATCGACGCCGCCCGCACCGCATTGGCCGCCCTGGTCGGCAAGGGCCCCGACCGTGGCCTGACGATCGAGCGTCCGCATCCGTTGAATCCGACGGCCCTGCAGCTGCCAGGCGTGCTGCCCAGCGAGCTGCTCGGCCGTCGTCCTGACATCGTCGCCGCACGCTGGCGCGTGGAAGCGGCCAACAAGCAGATCAAGGTCGCCAGGACGAAGTTCTACCCGAGCCTCAACCTGACCGCCCTGGCCGGCGTGGTTGCGCCGAATGTCGGCGATCTGCTGCAGAGCAGTTCCACCTTCGCCTACATCGGCCCGGCGCTGAGCCTGCCGATCTTCGAAGGCGGCAAGCTGCGCGCCAACCTGGCCGACACCGATGCGCAGTACGACCTGGCGGTGGCCAATTACAACCAGGCGGTGCTTGACGCACTGCGCGACGTGGCCGACCAGGTCAATGCGGTGCGCTCGCTGGCGCAGCAGGCGCAGTCGCAGCAGCAGGCCGTGGACACGGCGCGTGCAGCGTTCGACCTGGCCGGGCAGCGTTACCGCGCCGGCATCGGCAGCTACCTGGATGTGCTGTCCGCACAGTCCACCCTGCTGCAGTCACAACAGCAGCTGGCCAGCCTGCAGTCGCAGCAGGTGCAGACCTCGGTGCGCCTGAGCAAAGCGCTGGGCGGGGGCTTCCAGCCCAGTGATGCCGATCGCGCGCCGCTTGCCTCCCATTCCGATTCCTCGCATTCCTGAAGATCCCCGCCATGAGCCAGACCCAAGACACTGCGGCCCCGGCCGCCTCCAACCGCCGCAGCAACCTGCTGCGGGGCCTGTTCGTCATCGTCGTGCTGCTGCTTGCCGCACTGGCGCTGTGGTATTTCATGTTCGGCCGTTGGTTCGAAGAAACCGACGATGCCTACGTGCAGGGCAACCTTGTACAGATCACCCCGCTGGTGGCAGGCACCGTGGTCGCCATCAATGCCGATGACGGCATGCGCGTGGAGCGTGGCCAGCTGCTGGTGCAGCTGGACCCGGCCGATACGTCCGTGGCCCTGCAGCAGGCTGAAGCCAACCTGGCCAAGACCGTTCGCCAGACCCGTGGCCTGTATCGCAGCGTGGAAGGCGCGCAGGCAGACCTGAATGCCCGTCAGGTGACCCTGAAGCGCGTGCGCGAGGACTTCGCACGCCGCAGGGATCTGGCCGCCACCGGTGCCATCTCCAACGAAGAACTCGCCCATGCCCGCGATGAGCTGGCGGCGGCGGAAGCAGCGGTGGCCGGTTCGCGCGAGACCGTCGAGCGCAACCGTGCGCTGGTCGACGATACGGTGATCGCCACCCAGCCCGACGTGCAGGCGGCCGCCGCGCAGCTGCGCCAGGCCTACCTCAACAATGCCCGCGCCGGCATCGTCGCGCCGGTCACCGGTTATGTGGCCCGTCGCTCGGTGCAGGTGGGCCAGCGTGTGCAGCCGGGTGCCGCACTGATGGCCGTGGTGCCGACCGAGCAGATGTGGGTCGAGGCCAACTTCAAGGAAACCCAGCTGCGCCACATGCGCCTGGGCCAGGAAGTGGAGCTGAAGTCTGACCTGTACGCCGGCGATGTGAAGTACAAGGGCCGCGTGCAGAGCCTGGGTCTGGGGACCGGCTCGGCGTTCTCGCTGCTGCCGGCGCAGAACGCCAGCGGCAACTGGATCAAGATCGTGCAGCGCGTTCCGGTGCGCATCGCCATCGATGCCAAGCAGCTTGCCGAACATCCGTTGCGTATCGGCCTGTCGATGAAGGCCGAGGTGAGCCTGCGCGACCAGAAGGGCGAGGTGCTGCCGAGCGCCCCGGCCAAGGGCACGGTGTTCGACACCGACGTCTATGCCAAGCAGCTGCATGATGCCGACGAGGTGATCCACTCGATCATCCAGGGCAACGTGCCGCAGCAGTCGAAGGTGGGCTGAGGTCGCCATGTCCGCCCAAGCTCCAGCCGCGCCCGGAAGCCCGGGCGCACCGGCGGCGCCGGGTGCGGCCGCCGGGTTCCTGCCGCCTAGCGTGGCCCTGTGCACCGTGGGCCTGGCGATGGCCTCCTTCATGCAGGTGCTCGACACCACCATCGCCAACGTCTCGCTGCCGACCATCGCCGGCAATCTCGGCGCCAGTTCGCAGCAGGCGACGTGGGTCATCACTTCGTTCGCGGTCAGCACGGCCATCGCACTGCCGCTGACCGGCTGGCTCAGCCGCCGTTTCGGCGAGCGCAAGCTGTTCGTCTGGGCCACGCTGGCCTTCGTCATCACCTCGCTGTTGTGTGGCCTGGCGCAGAGCATGGGCATGCTGGTGGTATCGCGCGCCCTGCAGGGCTTCGTGGCCGGCCCGATGTATCCGATCACGCAGTCGTTGCTGGTCTCGATCTATCCACGCGAGAAACGCGGGCAGGCGTTGGCGCTGCTGGCGATGATCACCGTGGTCGCGCCGATCTGCGGGCCGATCCTCGGGGGCTGGATCACGGACAACTACAGCTGGGAATGGATCTTCCTGATCAACGTGCCCCTGGGCATCTTCGCCGCGCTGGTGGTGGGCAACCAGCTGAAGGGCCGTCCGGAACACGTGGAGAAGCCGAAGATGGACTACGTCGGCCTGATCACGCTGGTGATCGGCGTCGGCGCACTGCAGCTGGTGCTCGACCTGGGCAACGACGAGGACTGGTTCTCCTCCACCCGGATCGTGGTGCTGGCCTGCGTGGCGGTCGTGGCGCTGACAGTTTTCCTGATCTGGGAACTGACCGACAAGGACCCGATCGTCGACCTGAAACTGTTCCGCCACCGCAACTTCCGCGCCGGCACGCTGGCGATGGTGGTGGCCTATGCCGCATTCTTCAGCGTGGCCCTGCTGATTCCGCAGTGGCTGCAGCGCGACATGGGGTACACGGCGATCTGGGCAGGGCTGGCGACGGCGCCGATCGGCGTGCTGCCGGTGATCATGACGCCGTTCGTGGGCAAGTATGCCTCGCGCTTCGACATGCGCATGCTGGCGACCATCGCCTTCGTGTTCCTGTCGATGACCAGCTTCCTGCGCTCGGGCTTCAATCTGCAGGTGGACTTCCAGCACGTGGCCGGCGTGCAGCTGATCATGGGCATCGGCGTGGCGCTGTTCTTCATGCCGGTGCTGCAGATCCTGCTGTCGGATCTGGATGGTCGCGAAATTGCCGCGGGTTCGGGCCTGGCCACGTTCCTGCGCACGCTGGGCGGCAGCTTTGCAGCATCGCTGACCACCTGGCTGTGGGCACGTCGCACGCAGGTGCACCACGCCGATCTGACCGAACACATTTCGGCCTATCAGCCGGGCATGCAGGACCAGGTTGCGGCGATGGGGCAGGGTGACCTGCAGCATGGTGCAGCGGTGCTCAACACCATGATCAACCACCAGGCATCGCAGATGGGCTTCAACGACATCTTCTTCCTGCTGGGCTGGATCTTCCTGGCCATCATCACCTTCCTGTGGCTGGCCAAGCCGCCGTTCGGTGCCGGTGCTGGTGCAGCGGCCGGTGGCGGGCACTGAAACTGCCCGCAAACACGGCGCCGTATGTCGACCCCGCCGCAAGGCGGGGTTTTTGTCTGTGGTGAGTTCTGCCAGGCGGCGTTCGCGCAACGCGCGGAAGGCGTCGCCCTTGCGTTGACGCTGCGGATTCCGGAAACGAAAAAACCCGCTTTCGCGGGTTTCATCATCATGAGTCGTGGTGCCCAGGAGAGGACTCGAACCTCCACGGTTTTACCCGCTAGTACCTGAAACTAGTGCGTCTACCAATTCCGCCACCTGGGCGACTCAGGAGGGGAATTCTGCGGTACGGCATCGGATGTGTCAACACCATTTCATGCTTTTTTCTCCGCTTCCACGCCGAGGTGCAGCAGCAGGCTGCGCATCGCTGTCGACAGCCGTGTCCAGTCGGCGAAGCAGGCGCACAGGCGGCGCTGTGCCCACGCATCCGCGAGGGGCACTGCCAGCGCCTGTGTCGCGCGGCGGTGCTGGCGCGCGATGGTGCGCGGCACGATACCCACGCCGATGCCGTGACCCACCATGATGCACACGCCTTCGAAGGTCTTCATGCGGATGCGCACGTCCAACCGATGGCCGATGTCGCGTGCCTGCGTTTCGATGTAGGTCTGCAGCGCATTGCCATCGGCCAGCGCGACGAAGGTTTCGCTGGCCACATCGGCGAAGGCCAGCGTGCGACGGGCCGCGAAACGATGGCCTGCGGGCAGCAGCATCACCAGGGGATCCTCGGCAACGACATGGCGTTGCAGGCCGGTTGCCTCGACCGCATCACTGATGATTCCCGCTTCGGCCTGGCCAGCGGTCAGGGCGCGGACCACTTCAGGGCTGGTGCGTTCGTGCAGTTCGACGTGCAGGCGTGGGCGTTCGGCCAGCCAGGGAGCCAACCGGGAAGGCAGGTAGCTGGTCAGTGCGGCGGTGTTGGCATACAGGTGCAGGGTGCCGCGCGCGCCCTTCGCGAAGGCCTGCAGTTCGCCCCGCAGCTGTGCCTGTTGATGCAGGATCTGGCGCGCGTGGTGGGCGAGGGCGGCACCGGCTTCGGTCAGGCTCACGCCGCGCGGGTGACGCACCAGCAGCGCGGTGCCCGCGTCGTTCTCGATCGCCCGCAGGCGTTCGCTGGCAGAGCCCAGCGCCAGGTTCGCCTGCGCGGCGCCTGCGGTGATGCTGCCGGCGTCGGCCACGGCCAGGAACAGGCGCAGGTCGGCGATGTCCATCCGCATGTCACGGCCCTCGTTGCGTGCCGCCTGCCTTCGGGTCAGCCGAAGGGTGAGGCGCATAAGCCGCATTGTGCGCGGAAGGCGCGCCGGTTCCAATGACGGCATGAGCGAGACGACATTCTTCTATGGTCTGCTGGTCGCCGTGTTCATGCTGGCGGGGGTGGTCAAGGGCGTGACCGGCATGGGCCTGCCGACCGTGGCGATGGGCCTGCTGGGAGGGGCGCTGTCGCCGGTGGCGGCGGCGTCGATGCTGTTCATTCCGACCTTCGTCACCAACGCCTGGCAACTGCTGGCCGGGCCATCACTGGGGCCGATCGTGCGACGCCTGTGGCCGATGATGCTGGCCGTGGTGGTGGTGACCCTGGGCGCGGCGACGTTGCTGGTGCGGGTCGACCGCACGTGGTCGCGCGTGGCGCTGGGCGTGGCGCTGGTGGTGTATGCGCTGTACGCCTTGGTTGCGCCGGTATTCCGTGTGCCGCAGCGGCGTGAGCGCTGGCTGGGCCCGCTGGTGGGGGCGATGTCCGGCGTGGTGACCGGGGCGACCGGAGTGTTCGTGATGCCGGCGGTGCCGTACCTGCAGTCGCTGGGGCTGCAACGCGAAGAGCTGGTGCAGGCGCTGGGCCTGGCGTTCACGGTGTCGACCCTCTCGTTGACGGGCGGGCTGGTGCTGCACGGCGCATTCGGTGTGCAGCAGCTGGGATTGAGCGCGCTGGCGGTGTTGCCGGCGCTGGCGGGCATGTGGCTGGGGCAGGTGATCCGGCAGCGGATCAGTGCGCGGGTGTTCCGCGTGTGCTTCCTGGGCTTCCTGCTGCTGCTGGGCCTGGAGCTGGTGCTGCGACCGCTGTTCTGATCCCGTTGGCTGGCGCCCGGACATGAAAAAACCCGCTTTCGCGGGTTTTTCTCAGTCTCGACGTGGTGCCCAGGAGAGGACTCGAACCTCCACGGTTTTACCCGCTAGTACCTGAAACTAGTGCGTCTACCAATTCCGCCACCTGGGCGTCGAGGAGCGAGATTATGGGGTGCCGTGACGGGGGTGTCAACACCCTTGTGAACGCCCGGCCACGCTGCGGAACGACGGCAGGAAACGCGGGCAAAAAAAATCCCCGCCGAGGCGAGGAGATTTTTCGTTGGTGCCCAGGAGAGGACTCGAACCTCCACGGTTTTACCCGCTAGTACCTGAAACTAGTGCGTCTACCAATTCCGCCACCTGGGCGTTCCAGAGGCGCAATTGTGAAGATGAATCCGCAGGCTGTCAACGACTTCGCGGAGTTTTTTCACGTGGCGCCTGCAAGCGGGTCGCTGACCGGTTCTGCACGCCGTCAGCGGCTACCATGGAGGGCGATGACTACCAAAAAACCAAGCAAGGGCGGGAGCAAGTCCCGCAGCCAGGCCCCGAAGAAGGGCGCCAAGACGGGTGCAGCCCGTACCTCCCAGCCGGGCAAGCCACTGCCGGGCTGGTTCCCGGAACTGGGGGGGGGCGGCGCACCGCCGCGCGGTCGCCCGGGCCGTGGTGGCGACGCCCCGGGACCGGCGCCGGGCCGCAAGCTGCCGCCGGCCGGCAAGGTGATCGAGGATCCCTACGCGTCCCGCGAAGCCGAGAAATACGAACAGCCCATCGCCAGCCGCGAGGCCATTCTGGCCCTGCTGGAGCGCTGCGAAGGGCCGCAGACTGCCGAGGAGCTGGGTGCCCGCCTGGGCCTGACCGCGCCGGACCGGGCCGAAGCGCTGTCGCGCCGGCTGGGTGCGATGGTCCGTGATGGCCAGCTGGTGCAGAACCGCCGTGGAGGTTTCGCGCCGGTGCAGGCGCTGAGCCTGGTCACCGGTGTGGTGATCGCCAATCCGGAAGGATTCGGGTTCCTGCGCCCGGTCGAGGGCGGCGACGACCTGTTCCTGCCGCCCTATGAAATGCGCAAGGTGATGCACGGCGACAAGGTGCTGGCGCGTGTCACCGGCATCGATCATCGCGGCCGCCGCGAAGGCAGCATCGCCCGCGTGCTCGAGCGCGGCATGACCCGCCTGATCGGTCGCTTCAGCATCGAGATGGGCATCAATTACGTGGTGCCTGATGACAAGCGCGTGCAGCGCAACGTGCAGGTGCCGCCTGATCAGACCGGAGGTGCGCGTGATGGCCAGCTGGTGGTCTGCGAGCTGACGCAGGCGCCGGACAGCCGCCGTCCGCCGATCGGCCGCATCATCGCGGTACTGGGTGACAAGCTGACCGCCTCGCTGGTGGTGGAGACCGCCATCCACGGCCACGAGCTGCCGTTCGAGTTTCCGCAGGAGGTGCTGGACGAGGCCGCCGCGGTGCCGCTGGTGGTCGAGCCGGCGATGATCGGCGACCGCGTCGACCTGCGTCGCACGCCGCTGGTGACCATCGATGGCGAGGATGCCAAGGACTTCGACGATGCGGTGTATTGCGAGCCGAACGCGGAGGGATTCCGTCTGGTGGTGGCCATCGCCGATGTCTCCAACTATGTGCGTCCGGGCACGCCGCTGGATGAGGAGGCGCAGAAGCGCGCTACCTCGGTGTACTTCCCGGGCTTCGTCGTACCGATGCTGCCGGAGACCCTGTCCAACGGTATCTGCTCGCTGATGCCCAAGGTCGACCGCATGTGCTTCGTCTGCGACATGCAGATCGACCGCGATGGCCAGGTCGTCCACTCGCGCTTCTACGAAGCGGTGATGAATTCGCACGCACGCCTGACCTACACCCAGGTGTGGCAGGCCGTGGGCGAGGACGATGCCGGCGCAAAGGCCGTCATCGGCGATCTGCTGCCCCAGGTGCAGCGCCTGCACCAGCTGTACAAGGTGCTGGCCAAGGCACGTGCCAAGCGGGGGGCCATCGAGTTCGAGAGCAGCGAAGTGCGCTTCGTGCTGGACAACCGTGGCGAAGTCACCCAGGCCGGCATGCTGGTGCGCAACGACGCGCACAAGCTGATCGAGGAATGCATGATCGCCGCCAACGTGGAGGCGGCGAAGTACCTGCTGTCGCACCATGTGCCGGCGCCGTACCGCGTCCACGAGAAGCCGCCGGAGACCAAGTACGCCGACCTGCTGGAATTCCTCAAGGAGTTCAAGCTGAGTCTGCCGCCGTGGTCGAAGGTGCGCCCCGGTGACTACACCAAGCTGTTGAAGAAGATCCGCGACCGTCCCGATGCCACCCTGCTGGAGTCGGTGCTGCTGCGCAGCCAGAGCCTGGCCGTCTACAGTCCGGACAACCACGGTCACTTCGGGCTCGCGCTGGAGGCGTACGCGCACTTCACTTCGCCGATCCGCCGCTATCCCGATCTGCTGGTGCATCGCGCGATCAAGCATGCGTTGTCGGGCAAGCCGCTGGACAAGTTCACCTACACCGCACGCGAGATGGCAGCGCTGGCGCTGCAGTGCTCCGAGCGCGAGCGCCGCGCTGACGAGGCCGAACGCGAGGTCGACGAGCGTTACCGGGCCGCGTGGATGGAGAAGCATGTCGGCGGTCAGTTCGATGGCGTGATCAGTGGCGTGACCAGCTTCGGTCTGTTCGTGGAACTGGACGATTCCAAGGTGCAGGGCCTGGTCCATGTCACCCAGCTGCCGCAGGATTATTACAAGTTCGATGCGACCCGCAAGACACTGACCGGTGAACGTCGTGGCAGCAGCTACCGGCTGGGTGACCGCGTGCGCATCCTCGTACTGAAGGCCAGCATGGAAGAGCGCAAGATCGACTTCCGGCTGGTCGAACACAAGGGCGAGGAAGAAGAGGCAGGACTGTCGCCGCTGCCCGAACGCGGCAAACCGGCCAAGCGCAGGAAAGAGAAGTACTGATCCGTAGAGCCCGTTCCGGAGGAAAGCAGCATGCAGGGCCAACCCGAGTACAGCGGCGGCTGCCAGTGCGGTGCCATCCGCTTCCAGGTGCGCGGTGAGCTGTCCGACAGTTCGATCTGCCACTGCCGGATGTGCCAGAAGGCCTTTGGCGCGTATTACGCGCCTTTGGTCTCGGTGCGCGGCGTGCAGTTCAGCTGGACCCGCGGCCAGCCGCGCTACTTCCAGTCCTCCAATGTGGTCCGGCGCGGTTTCTGCGGCGACTGCGGCACGCCGCTGACCTATGAAGCCCCCGACGGCATGGCCGTGGCGGCGGGGGCGTTTGACCAGCCGGACCGGTTGCCGCCGACGATCCAGTACGGTGTCGAGCGCAAGCTGCCCTTCGTCGATGCCCTGGGCAGCCTGCCGGCACGGCGGACGGAGGAGGACGTGGCGGCACTGGACTTCCTGGCTGCGATCGTTTCCCACCAGCATCCCGACCACGACACGCCACACTGGCCGCCGCGCAGCCGTTCAGCCGACGGGTGAACGGCGGGTAGCGCCGGGCCTGCCCGGCGAGCGCGAAGCGCGGCCGTCGCCGATGCTCTACCATAGCCACCCCCTTTCCGGTCCCGCCCGCATGAGCAAGAACAGCCAGTGGATCGTCGGCGTCAACGCCGTCGCCTCCTCCATCGAGAACGACGCCGAGAACGTCCGCGAAGTGCTGGTCGAGGCCGGTGCGAAGAATCCACGCCTGACCGAAATCGAAGAGAACGCGCGCCGCAAGGGGATCGATGTCCGCCGGGTCACCGCGCAGGCGCTGGACGGCGTTGGCGGTGCGGTCCGCCACCAGGGCGTGGCCGCGCGCTATGCCGCTGCGCGCACCTACAGCGAGAATGAACTGGAAGGCCTGGTCACTGCCGCTGAAGGCCGGGCCCTGCTGCTGGTGCTGGATGAGGTACAGGACCCGCACAACCTGGGCGCCTGCCTGCGTTCGGCCGCGGCGGCCGGTGCCACTGCGGTGATCATTCCCAAGGACAAGTCGGCGACGGTGAATGCCACCGTGCGCAAGACCTCGGCCGGCGCCGCCGACCGTATCCCGGTGGTGGCCGTGACCAACCTGTCGCGCTGCCTGAAGGATCTGCAGAAGCAGGGCGTGTGGATCTACGGCCTGGCCGGTGAAGCGACCGCGTCGCTGTACGATCTGGACCTGAAGGGCAACATCGCCCTGGTGCTGGGGGGTGAAGCCGACGGCCTGCGCCGCCTGACCCGCGAGAACTGCGATGGACTGGTCAAGATCCCGATGCCGGGCGAGATCGAGAGCCTGAACGTATCGGTCGCCGCGGGCGTCAGCCTGTTCGAGACCGTGCGCCAGCGCGGCTGATCGTCCCGTGGCAGCGCCGGGCCATGCCCGGCGGATCCAGTCCGACCACGCTCATGGCGTGCCGCGCTCCACGCCGCCGGGCATGGCCCGGCGCTACCCCGCGCTGCCGCCCAGCGCCTTGAACAGCGTCACATCGTTGGTCAACTGGCTCTGCCGGACGCGGGCCAGTGACAACTCCGCATCGCGCCGGGTCTGCTGGGCTTCCAGCCAGGTCCGCAGGTCGGTGGCACCGACGCGGTAGCGCACTTCCTGCATGCGTTCCACTTCCACCGCCTCGTCATACGAGGCCTGCGACGCCGCCACCTGGCGCGCCAGCTGCTCGCGTGCCGACAGCGCGTTGTCCACTTCCGACAGCGCGGTGTACAGCGTCTTGCGGAACCCGGTCGCGGCGATCTGGTAGTTGGTACCGGCCACGTCGGTATCCAGCTGTGCGCGCTGCAGGTTGAGGAAGGGCAGGGACAGGCCGGCACCGAGCGTGGCCACCGGATTGCGCAGGACATCGCCCAGCGAGGTCGCGCTGGAACCGAGGCTGCCGGTCAGGCTCAACGCCGGGTAGTACTGGGTGGCGGTGACCCTGATCGTCTTCAGGCTGTTGCGCAGCCGCAGCTCGGCCGCGCGCAGGTCGGGACGGCGAGCGAGCAGGTCCGCCGGCAGGCCTTCAGCGATGGCAGGGCTGCGTGCCTGCAGCAGGTTCTGCGGCTCGTCCTGTTGCGGCCACGGGGTGCCGTCGAGCAGCACGGTCAGCGCATTGCGCACTTCCACGCGCTGCTGTTCCAGCGCACTCTGCGCAGCGCGCTGCGACTGCAGGTTCTGCAGGGCCTGGCGTACTTCCAGGCGCGAAACCGCACCGGCGTCGAAACGGGCCTGGACCAGTTCGCGGGTGCGTTCCAGCCGCTCCAGGTTGGCCTGGCCGGTGCTGATCGACTGGTTGAGATACGCCAACGCCCAGTACTGGCTGATGGCATCGCCGATCACCAGCAGGGCGGTGTTCTGTCGATCTTCCTCGGTGGCTTCAGCCTCCCAGCGTGCGATGTCGCGCTGGGTCCTCAGCCGGCCCCACAGATCGACTTCCCAGGCCAGCGAAACGCCGGTGGAATAGCTGCGGCGCCAGTCGTCGGCCTGGTCGGTGGCACGGCTGCCGCTGCCACTGACGCCCGACGAGGACGGTTGTGGCCAAAGCGCGTTGCTGGCCAGCCCGGCCTGCAGGCGGGAACGCTGCACGGCCAGGCCGGCGGCGGCAAGGTCACTGTTGGCGGCCAGCGCCCGGGCTACCAGCCGGTCCAGACGTTCATCGCCGAAACCGCTCCACCAGACATCCTCTCGGATGTCGCGGGCAGGCGTATCCAGGCTGCTGCGCGGAGCGTCCACCGGTGCGTTGAGTGCGGCATTGCCACGCCCATAAGTAGCAGCCACGTCGGGATCGGCAACCGGATAACGGCCGACCGAGGCACAGCCGGACAGGGCAATCAGTACGGCGCCGGCCAGCAGCAGGCGCGAGGGAGCAGGAAAGGGGAGCATGGGCATCGTCTTCATTCGCGGGCCAGGGCCTCCACCGGGTCGAGCTGCGCGGCATTGCGCGCGGGAAGGAAGCCGAAGCCCACGCCGATCAGGGTGGAACAGGCAAATGCGGCGATGATCGAAGCGGTGGAGAACAGCACCTGGAAGTCGCTGGCGAAACGTCCGATCATCGAGCCCAGCAGCAGCGCCAGGCCGACGCCGAGCAGGCCTCCGAGCAGGCACACCAGCACCGCCTCGATCAGGAACTGCTGGCGGATGTCACTCTGCCGGGCGCCCACGGCCATGCGCACACCGATCTCGCGGGTCCGCTCGGTGACCGAGACCAGCATGATGTTCATCACGCCGATGCCACCGACCAGCAGTGCGATGGCGGCGATCGCGCCGATCAGCAGGGTCATCGTGCGTGTGGTCTGCTCGATGGTCTCGCGGATTTCGGCGCTGTTGCTGAGGAAGAAATCCTCGGTACCATGGCGCATCGTCAGCAGGCGGGTGATCGCCTCCTGCGCGGCGTCCATCGGTGTGGCGTCATCCACGCGCACGGTGATGCTGGAGACGTGACTCTGGCCCAGCATGCGTGACATCACGGTCGTGTACGGCACCCAGACGCTGAGACTGGTGCTGCCACCAAAACCGAAGCTCTGCCGCTTGGCGACACCGACCACCCGCACCGGAACGTTGCCGAGCAGGATGACCTGGCCGACAGGATCGACGCCGGGGAAGAACTGGGTCTGGGTGTTCTCGTCGATGATCGCGACCTGGGCCAGCCCTCGCACCGCATCGGCATCGAAGAAGCTGCCACTGAGCAGGGTCACGCCCTTCACCCGGAAGAACTGCTCGCCAACGCCGCTGACCTGGGCGGTGGAGGACTGGTTGCGGTAACGCGCGGTGACCGAGGTCGACACGCTGGGCGTGGCGCTGTCCACGTAGCTCTGCCGTGAGAGCGCATCGGCATCGCTGGCCTTGAGCGTCTGCACCCGTGCAGAGCGCATGTCGCCGAAACCGCGGCCGGGATACACATCGATGGTGTTGGTTCCCAGCGCGCTGATGTTCTGCAGGATCTGCTGCTGCGAGCCGTTGCCGAGCGCGACCACCGAGACCACCGAAGCAATGCCGATGATGATGCCGAGCATGGTCAGGAACGTGCGCAGGCGATGCGCGTTCATCGCCAGCAGGGCCATGCGGAACGCTTCGGTGAATCGGTCGCGCGCTGCGCGCCAGCTGTTGCCGTGGGCAACACCGGTGCTGGCCTCGCGTCGCGCGCGGTAGGACGGCGCATCAGGATTGGCGCGGTCGGCGATGATCTCGCCATCGCGGATCTCGATGATGCGCTGGGCATGCTCGGCCACGCTCATGTCGTGGGTGACGATGATGATGGTATGTCCCTCGGCATGCAGCTCGCCCAGGATTGCCATCACCTCTTCGCCGGATTTCGTATCCAGGGCGCCGGTGGGTTCATCGGCCAGGATCACCTCCCCGCCGTTCATCAGTGCACGCGCGATCGACACGCGCTGCTGCTGGCCACCGGACAGCTGGCCCGGCTTGTGATGCATGCGATCGCCCAGCCCGAGCCGTTGCAGCAGCTGCTCGGCCCGCGCGTTGCGTACCGGGCCGGGGCTGCCCGCGTATACCGCCGGCACTTCCACGTTGCCGCGTGCATCCAGGTCACCGAGCAGGTGGTAGCGCTGGAAGATGAAGCCGAAATGCCCGCGCCGCAGTTCGGCCAGCTCGTCCGGCTGCATCCGGCCGGTTTCTCGGCCGGCCACCTGGTAGCTGCCCCGGGTGGGGCGATCCAGGCAGCCGAGGATGTTCATCAGGGTGGACTTGCCCGAACCGGACTGGCCGACGATGGCGACCATTTCGCCGGCGTGGATGTCCAGGTTGACGTCGCGCAGTACGGCAATGACGTCGTCGCCGGCCGGGAACTCGCGTCGCAGGTCACGCAGGCGCAGCAACGGCGCCGTCGTGCTCATCGGCGCGGGCCCATGCCCGGGCCGCCGACGCGCATCTGCATGCCTCCCCGGTTGCCGCCGCCCGCAGACGCTGCTGCGGCGCTGGCCTCGCCGACCACCACGCGTTCGCCCTCCTGTAGGCCTGAGAGGATTTCAGCCGATGCACCGTTGTTGATGCCGACCTTGACCTTGCGCGGTTGTGGCTGGCCCCGATCATCCACCACCCGTACCACGCGCTCGCCGTCGCGGGTCTTCGGCCCCAGTGCCACCGCCGGTACCATCAGCACGCCCTTGGCCTGCTTGAGCAGGACCGACACCTGCGCGGTCATGTCGATGCGCAGGGTGCCGTCCGGGTTCTCCACGTCGAACAGGGCGTTGTAGTACACCGCGCTGCTGGAGCTGGAACTGGAAGAGCTGCTGGAGCTGGACGAGCTTTCATTGGCGATCGATGCCGGTGCCGGATTGATCTGCCGCAGCGTGGCGTGATACTTCCGGTCCGGGTCGCCCAGCGTGGTGAAGTACACCGGCATGCCGGCCTTGATCTTCACAACGTCCGCCTCGGACACCTCGGCATTGACCGTCACCACGTCCAGGCGCGCCAGCATGACGATGGTCGGCGCGGTCTGGTTGGCGTTCACCGTGCGGCCTTCCTCGGCCACCACGGCGACCACGGTGCCGTCCATCGGCGCGGTGATCCGGGTGTAGGCCAGGTTGGCCCGGGCGGTGCCCAGCTCGGTTTCGCGACCCTTGATCTGTGCCTCGTAGGACTGCAGCTGGGCGCGCGCGGTTTTCAGCTGTGCTTCGGCGGCATCGTACTCCTGGCGGGAGGTGGCCTCGGCGGCCAGCATCTGCTGCTGGCGTGCGAATTCCAGCTCGGCCTGGCGCAGTGTCGCCTGCTGCACCGCCCGCTGCGCGATCACCTGGTCCAGCGAGGCCTGTGCGTTGAGTACCTGGTTCTGCTGGGTGGTGGCGTCGATCTCGGCGATCAGGTCGCCTTCCTTCACCGTATCGCCCAGCTGCACCTTCAGCGATTTGATCTGGCCGGAGGCCTGCGCACCTACGCTGACCAGCTTGTAGGCGTCGATCACGCCGGTCGCCTCAACGGTCTGTTCGATGTCGCCACGGCCTACGGGGGTGGTGGCCAGGGCCGGAGCGGCCGGCTTGCGCAGCAGCCACCAGGCGGCCACGGCAGCGATCAGGACGAGCAGGGCGGCCAGCATCAGGCGGCCCCGGCGGGTTGCGGGCAACAGGCGGCGGATCACGTGGTGGCTTCACTCTCGGTGCCGCGATGGCGGCGATGGTGGGCATTGTGAAGACCGGGCGATCAACCGCTCAATCCTCAGGGTGTGTCTGTGTGTAACACTGTCGGCGAAAGCGCGTATCGACAGGTATCCGGCCCGCGGGTGGATACAGTGGTACGCATTGGCCAGGATGCGGTTCAGCTCCCGACACGGGATGATCCGCGACATGGAGACTGAAAACCCGATGCATCGACTGCTGATCGTCGACGACGACAACGACATCCGCACCCTGCTGGCCGAACAGCTCGGCCGCGCCGGCTACCAGGTCAGCACGGCGGCCGACGGCACCAGCATGCGCCAGCTGCTGGAGCGCGAACACGTGGACCTGATCGTGCTCGACCTCAACCTGCCGCGCGAGGATGGCCTGACCCTGTGCCGTGACCTGCGCGCTCGCTCGAACACGCCGGTGATCATGCTGACCGCCCGCGCGGAACCGATCGATCGCGTGCTGGGCCTGGAAATGGGCGCCGATGACTATCTGGCCAAGCCGTTCGAGCCGCGCGAGCTGCTGGCGCGCATCCGCAACGTGCTGCGCCGTACCGAAGCCCTGCCGGCCAATCTGGAGCCACTGGCGGTGCGCCGTGCACGATTCTCGCGCTGGGTGTTCGATCTGGAGCACCGCCACCTGGTCGATCCGGACGGGCGCGTGGTGGTGCTGTCCGGCGCGGAGTTCCGCCTGCTGCGGGTGTTCATCGCACATGCCAACAAGGTCCTGTCGCGCGAGCAGCTGGTCGCGCTCAGCAGCGGCCGTAACTATGAGGCGCAGGATCGCGCGATCGACCTGCAGGTCAGCCGCCTGCGCAACAAGCTGGGTGACGATGGCGGTCCCGATGGGCTGATCAAGACCGTGCGCAACGAAGGCTATGTCCTCGCCTCGGCCGTCAACCTGGAATAAGCCGCGATGAATCGCCTGCGCCACTTTCTGTCCTCGATGGTCGGGCGGCTGTTCGTGATCCTGCTGCTGGGCATGTCGGTGGCGGCGATCGGCGCGACCATGCTGGCCACCTCCAAGCGGCAGCAGGAGTTCGAGCGGCAGAACCTCAACCGCATCGCCGATCGCCTGCAGGGCTACGTCAATCTGCTCGACGGCAATCCCGAGCTGCGCGAGCGCCTGCTGGAAGTGGGCGGGCCGAGCGTGCGCGCGCTGCAGTCCGGTGCGCGCGTGGGACGCGCCGATGCTGCGCTGATGGAAGTGCTGGAGGACCGCCCGGGCCCGGTCGCGCGGGCGCAGGTGCACTTCACTTCGTTCCGCTCCTGCATTCCCAGGCTGCAGGAACTGCTGCCACCGCCGCCGCCCGGCTACCGCAAGCATCCTCGCGAGCGCGATCCGGCGTTCATCCCGCCCAAATGCCGCGCGGTGGACGTCACCCTCAACGACGGTACGTTGCTGAAGCTGGCACTGGATTCCCCTGCGGTGGCCCACAACGGCATCCTGGCCGTGGACCCGCTGTTCCTGACCCTGCTTGTGCTGGCCATCGCGGTACTGGCCTACATCGTGGCCCGCATGGCCAGCGCACCGCTGCAGGAGCTGGCCGCCGCCGCCGAGGATCTTGGCGACGACCTGCAGCGCGATCCGCTGCCGCTGCGCGGTCCGCGTGAAGTGCAGCGCGCCGCCGAGGCCTTCAATGCCATGCAGCACCGCCTGCAGCGACACCTGGCCGAGCGTACGCAGATGCTGGCGGCGATCACCCACGATCTGCAGACACCGCTGACCCGCCTGCGCCTGCGGCTGGAGAACGTGACCGATGAGGCACTGCGCGAGCGCCTGATCGGCGATCTGGCTGCGATGCAGGCACTGGTCCGCGAAGGCCTGGAACTGGCCCGAAGTGCCGAGAGCGCCGAGCAGCGCGCTGCACTGGACCTGGATTCGCTGCTGGAGAGCATCGTCGAGGACACCGCAGAAGGTGGTGCCGATGTCGTCTTCGAGGGCAGGAGCGATGCGGTGCTGATGCTGCGGCCACTGGCGATGCACCGCCTGTTCTCGAACCTGGTGGACAACGCGGTGATGTACGGCCAGCGCGTGCGGGTGCGCATCGAGCGGGGCGGCGGCAGCATCACCGTGGTGGTGGCCGATGATGGCCCCGGCCTGGCCGACGACCAGCTGGAAGCCGTGTTCGACCCGTTCGTGCGGGTGGAGACCTCGCGTTCGCGCGAAACCGGTGGGGCCGGGCTGGGCCTGACCATTGCGCGCGCTCTGGCCGAGAAGGACGGCGCGCGGCTGTGGCTGCGCAACCGTGCCGAGGGCGGACTGGAAGCCGTGGTGCAATGGCCGGCCAGTGCACAGGTGGTGGCGCCGGGTCGGGCAGGCTGAGCAGACGCGGTGGGGGCTGCGTTCCGGCAGGCCCCACGCAAAACTGACGCGATAGCCCTGCCTGCAGCACGATAGGGCGAATGCGTCACCCACGGTAATTGCCTGCGCTGCAAGGCGTTTTACAGGCAGTCGAGGCAATTGCGTCAGCGTTGAATTGCCTGCGCTGCGTGCGGCCGGTCACCTGAAGCCATCGAAGTTCCTTGCGGATGGCAGATGGCACGGATGTGGATCGTGGTGGGCGACGCCACCACGGGCGGCGGGCGGGTGCTGACCGGATCGTCGAATACGGATATCGAAGGCAAGGCCGTCGCCTGCGTGGGCGACAAGGCAACGTGCCCGAAGCATGGCGGCGCGTTCGAGATCGTCACCGGTGACCCGACGCTGATCCTCGACGGCAAGCCGATCGCGCGCGAAGGCGATTCGCTGGCCTGTGGCTGCAGGCTGCTCGGAGGCGCTCAGTCGCTGGTGTACGTGGTTGACGGCGGTGGCGGTGGCGGTGCGTCGGTCTCCGCGGCGCCGGCCGCGCCGGCAGCAGTGAACCTGTGGAACGCCACGCCGCCGCCCAGCGGTTTCGTTGCCCGCGATGCGGTCGCTACGCGCGAGGTCGTGCTGCATTGCCACTACGGCGACCTGGACTGCACGCCCGCGCGCGGTGTCAGTTACCGGGCGACCCTGTCCGATGGCCGCGTGCTCAGCGGCCATCTCGATGACGAAGGTCGTGCACGCCTGCCGCAGGTAAGCGTGGGGCCGGTGCAGGTGATCTACCAGCACGAGGCCGACAGCACCGACTCGGCTGAGATCGAGGCCTGCCGCGAACGCCTTCGCGCGGCCCTGCAGCGCATCGTGCAGCAGACCCGGCAGGATTTTGCTGCGGACTGGCGGCAATGGAACAGTGCCAGCGCTGCGCATCAGGCCTTCCTGATGGAACTGAATCGCATCGAAGGCCAGGCCAGAGGCACATGGGACTGGGCCAGCGGCAGCGTGGAAGCGGTGTGGCGGCTGGCGGTGCTGCGCTTCAAGGCCGATGCGGAACTGCGCGAACTGAGCGGACTGCTGCTGACGGGCGACTGGGACGGGCTGGATGCACGCATCGCGGGGCATCGTGCAGCAGGCGAGCAGGTGCTGGACAAGGCCAGTGCGATCAAGGAGCAGCTGATCCTGCTGTTCGACGACGGCCCGACCTGGCAGCTGTTGGCGGCGTTCCCCGCGGACTGGGCGAAGGCGGTGCCGCCAGACGAGCTGCAGGAGCTGACCCAGCGCTACGGCAGCCAGTTTGCGCTCGATGTCGTGATCAGCGTGCTGCTGGGCGCGTTCAGCGCAGGCACGGCCGGAACCGCCTATGGCGGCGCAACCTGGGCGGCCCGGATCGGGCGGTTGGGGCAGCGTCTGGCAGCGCTGCTGGACGAGCTGGGCGAGGCGTTCACCGCATTGGCGCGGGCATTGCGCTTGCGCAAGCGTCGGCACACGGAAAGCCGGGCGCCGGACGCCGATAGGGTGGTGGAAACCCGACTGCCGCGCACGCGCGCCGCAGGTGCCGCGTTCGGTGAGGCGAGGGCGCATCAAGCGATGCTGGACAAGGGCCTGACGCCAGTGGGAAAGACCGATGGCGTGTATCGTCCGGGAGAGAATGGCATCGATGGGGTCTACAGCCACCCGGATCCGCCGCCCGACTATGTGATCACCGAAGCGAAGTACAACACGGGCCGGTTGGGTGGACCGTACAGGGACGGTACGCGGCAGATGGATAGTGAATGGATCGATAAACGCTTGGATGCAAAAGTGGGTGAAGTGGAAGGGGACAGAATCAGAGATTCGACGGCGCGTGGGAGGGTCAAGAGCGTATTGATCCGCACTTCGGAGGATGGCACGGCAGACTTCTACGAACTTGACGTCAACGGACGCGTTGTCGGTCCAACATCAATCTAATCGGTGGCTTACGATGTTGCGGGATACCAAGAAGTCATATGACTACTTCTCGGAAAAAATAGCTTTTCAGTCGCGATCCATTCTTGGCTTCGTGTCTGGTATTCGAGAAGGGCGCTATCCTCCTGAGGGGGCGCTCAAGTGCTCAGGCAGCATTTTTACCAAGCAGCTTCAAGTGATGGTGATGCGTTACTCGAGGGGTGATGACATCGGTGGCCTGTCTGCGGATCTGGACGAGGTTCTCGCCGCTAGAGTCAGGATCAGGCGATGCGCAGACGGACTTCCTTTGGAAGGCCAAGCAATCCGATCTCTGTGGGAGGATCTGCGACTGGATAGATACGTCCAGTACCTTTGGTGGTTGGCATTCACGGTTGCAGTTGGAGCTTCGCGCGACTATCTGCATGAAATGTGGGTATTGATAGACAATACGGGGAAGGACAAACTTCTCGACAGCGTTGCCGTTGCGTCGGGCGGAGCAAAAAGGTCCATCCCCGATCAATTACTGTATCGGCACTACCTCCCGCTCATGGAAGCAATCGCCTCACCCTCGGACCGGCCCGGGCTCGTAAAGAAGTTCCTGGACGGCTGGTATGCAGGCAGCCGCAACGTGTACTGGCACGGGAACCACCATGACGACGACAGCGGCTACATGGGCTACTGGGCCTTCGAGGCCGCGCTGGTCGTGATGCTGTTCGACATCGACGATTCGAGCTTCCGCGACCACGAGTACTATCCGGCCGATCTGGTGGCCTATTACAGGCGTCAATCGGGCGCATGAACCTGATGGTCAGGCGGCTCAGATGTTTGCACCGCGTGCGGGGACGAATCGAACGCGGCGGCGATGCGATCAGCCAGCGGCTTCGTCGCCCGCGACGCGGTCGCCGGAGGTGAGGTAGTGCTGCATCGCCGCTACGGCGACCCTACCCGATACCGAGTGCCCAGCGGCCACATGGATGGCGAGGGCCGCGCACGCGCGCCGCAGGTGCCGCGTTCGGTGAGGCGAGGGCGCATCAGGCGATGCTGGACAAGGGCCTGACGCCAGTTGAACTGGACCGATGATGCGCGATAGCAGGAAATCCAAGGCATATTTCTCTGGAATCATCGAGTTCCGGCTGGATGAGGTTGCAGAGGTCGTTGATCGTATTGATTCACACAGGTACACCGACGTCGGACGCGCCAATGCATCGAGTTCCGTGTTTTCCCTGCTCCTTCAGATAATGGTCATGCGCTACTCGCGTGGCGACGATCTGGTTGAAGTACTGGGGGGGCTGGAAGAATTGCTGCTTGCAAGGCGGCGCGTTGATCTGTGCGCCGATGCCTTGGGCGCACAGGATCAGATGATTCGTGCAGTGTGGGAGGATCTTCGGCCGGACAGGTACACAAAGTACCTCTGGTGGTTGGCATTCTCGGTTGCCGCGGGTATGGAGGGCTCTTATGTGCGAAGTGCACTTGGCTTGATGAAGCACGCCGGGGAAGACGAGCTTTTCGACAGAGTTGCGATTGCATTGGGAGACACAGGCCGACCCGCTGCCAATCACGTGCTGTATCGCCAGTACCTTCCGCTAGCAAAGGCCGTCGCATCGATCCAGGACCGACCGGGGCTCGTAAAGAAGTTCCTGGATGGCTGGTATGCGGGCAGCCGCAACCTCTATTGGCACGGGAATCACCGTGACGACGACAGCGGCTACATGGGCTACTGGGCCTTTGAGGCCGCGCTGGTCGTGATGCTGTTCGATATCGACGATTCGAGCTTCCGCGACCACGAGTACTACCCGGCCGATCTGGTGGCTTATTACAGGCGTCGTGCTGGCGCAGGTATCTGATGGTCAGGCGGCTCAGATGCTTGCACCGGGTGCGGGGACGAATCGAGCGCGGCGGCGATGCGATCAGCCAGCGGCTTCGTCGCCCGCGACGCGGTCGCCGGAGGTGAGGTGGTGCTGCATCGCCACTACGGCGCCCCTACCCGATACCGAGTGCTCAGCGGCCACATGGATGGCGAGGGCGGCGCACGCGTGCCGCAGGCGCCGCGTTCGGCGAGGCGATGGCGCATCAGGCGATGCTGGGCAAGGGCCTGACGCCAGTGGGAAAGACCGATGGCGTGTATCGTCCGGGAGAGAATGGCATCGATGGGGCCTACAGCTACCCGGATCCGCCGCCTGACATACATTGGTGAGGAAAAAATCGGCGACACCGTTTCTTTGATCGGCCCGTGGGACGATGGCGCATGAGTGCGCAGCGTGACACCCGGATGCTGGAGCCGTACTTCACGGATTGGATCGATTATGACTCCGTGGAGGTGGCGCGTATTGATCATTCAATCGCGACTCGAGCCTATCCTCCCAAGGGATGTGTTCTCGGCGCGTCGGACGTGTCCGGTCGCATCCTTCGTCGGTTGGTCATGCGATTCTCAAGGGGCGACGCTATTGTTTTGCTTCATGATGAGCTGAACCAGCTGCTTGTTTCGCGTGCGCAGCTTCTGCATCAGTGTGATCAATTGCCTTTGGAGGACCAGAACTATCGTGCACAGTTCGAGGATCTTCGTGAAGATCACTACGTCGATCACCTCTGGTGGCTGGCGATCGCGGTCAGCGCCGGTATGGGTTCGACCTACCTTGCGAAGGCCCTAACGCTGATTGGGAATGCGGGAAAGGATCGACTCTTTGACGAAATCGCGATACTGCTGGTTGAAGACGGAAGAGTTCCGGGGAGGCAGGTGCTGTATCGCCAGTACCTCCCGCTCATGGAAGCAATCGCCTCACCCTCGGACCGGCCCGGGCTCGTAAAGAAATTCCTGGACGGCTGGTATGCAGGCAGCCGCAACGTGTACTGGCACGGGAATCACCGTGACGACGACAGCGGCTACATGGGCTACTGGGCCTTCGAGGCCGCGCTGGTCGTGATGCTGTTCGACATCGACGATGCGAGCTTCCGCGACCACGAGTACTACCCGGCCGATCTGGTGGCTTATTACAGGCGTCGTGCTGGCGCAGGAATCTGATGGTCAGGCGGCTCAGATGTTTGCACCGCGTGCGGGGACGAATCGAGCGCGGCGGCGATGTGATCAGCCTGCGGACGCGTTGTCGGTCCAGCATCAATCTAATCGGTGGCTTACGATGTTGCGGGATACCAAGAAGTCATATGACTACTTCTCGGAAAAAATAGCTTTTCAGTCGCGATCCATTCTTGACTTCGTGTCTGGTATTCGAGCAGGGCGCTACCCTACTGAGGGGGCGCTCAAGTGCTCAGGCAGCATTTTTACCAAGCAGCTTCAAGTGATGGTGATGCGTTACTCGAGGGGTGATGACATCGGTGGCCTGTCTGCGGATCTGGACGAGGTTCTCGCCGCTAGAGTCAGGATCAGGCGATGCGCAGACGGACTTCCTTTGGAAGGCCAAGCAATCCGATCTCTGTGGGAGGATCTGCGACTGGATAGATACGTCCAGTACCTTTGGTGGTTGGCATTCACGGTTGCAGTTGGAGCTTCGCGCGACTATCTGCATGAAATGTGGGTATTGATAGGCAATACGGGGAAGGACAAACTTCTCGACAGCGTTGCCGTTGCTTCGGGCGGAGTAAAAAGGTCCATCCCCGATCAATTACTGTATCGGCACTACCTTCCGCTCATGGAAGCAATCGCCTCACCCTCGGACCGGCCCGGGCTCGTAAAGAAGTTCCTGGACGGCTGGTATGCAGGCAGCCGCAACGTGTACTGGCACGGGAATCACCGTGACGACGACAGCGGCTACATGGGGCTACTGGGCCTTCGAGGCCGCGCTGGTCGTGATGCTGTTCGACATCGACGATGCGAGCTTCCGCGACCACGAGTACTACCCGGCGGATCTGGTGGCCCATTACAGGCGTCGTGCTGGCGACAGGACGTAGCTGTCCCTCCGCAGAGGCGCCAGGCGAGGGGTCTTCTGGTCCTGCCTGTGGTCACCGCCTGGGCTCGGGAAGGTGTGCCGGACCACGCCCTTCCGCCAGAAATCCGTACCGCCTGCACGGGTGAGCCAGAAAGCCCGCCGTTGCTGCCCGGGGGAGGGGGGGGCACGGCTGGGCAGGCGCGGCGGGCTGGCGTTTGCCCTATCATTCGCGCATCTCCCCAGACGCCCCCCGATGAGCCAGCCTGTTCCCGTCGGCACGCCGCCCCGCGCTGCCTGGGCATTTCCACCTGCCGCCCCGCCTGGCCGCAGTACCCGGCCGCCACTGCTGCGGTGATGGGCGGGCAGGGGGACGACGGGCGCTGGGTGGAGCGTCACGCGTGGGACTGGAGGGCGGTGCTGCGACACAGCCTTCTGTGGCTGCTGCTGGCTGCTGCATTGCCGTTGCATGCACAGAGCGGTGCACCGCCGCTGCGCGACTACGCCATCGATGTGTGGACCTCGCGCAACGGCCTGCCGCACAACTCGCTGCGCGACATCGCGCAGACGCCGGAAGGCCATCTCTGGTTTGCCACCTGGGAAGGCCTGGTGCGCTACAACGGCCTGGATTTCACCGTGTACGACCGCAGCACGCGGCCCGGGCTGCGCGACAACGGCATCGGCGCGTTGTTCGTCGACCGTCAGGGCGGGCTGTGGATCAGCGACTCGCGCGGCAATGTCAGCCGACGTGGCAGTGATGGCCAGTGGCGTGTGTGGGAGCACCAGCCGGATACCCCGCAGGTACTGATCCAGTCGATGCAGATGGACAGCCAGGGGCGCCTGTGGCTGCTCTACGAAGGCAAGGGCCTGGGTTATCTCGCGCCGGACAAAGGCCTTGTCTATCAGGCGCCGGCTGCCGATCTGCCGATGGCGATGAGCTTCACCAAACTGGTGGTGGATGCGCAGGATCGGGTCTGGGTCGGCACGCTCGATGGCCTGGTACTGCGTGACAACGATGGCGTGCTGAAGCGCGCGCCCGCCGCCTGGGGGCTGGGCGCGGGCAGTGGCCTGTCCTGGCCGTACCGGGCGCCGGACGGTGCGCTGTGGATCGTGGCGGGCGAGCGCCTGTACCGGGTCGAGGATGACCGGCTGGTGCTGGTGCACCGGCTGCCGGGCCAGCTGCACCTGACCTCGATGCTGCAGGACCGCCACGGTGATCTCTGGCTGGGCACCGAGAACCAGGGGCTGCTGCGGATTTCCTCGCATGGACTGGAGCGGCTGCCTGCGGGCCTGAGCCTGCCGGGCGGGCGCGTGGTGAGCCTGCGCGAGGATGACGAGGGCAGCATCTGGGTGGGGGCCAACGGCGGCCTGTACCGCCTGCGCGAGACCCTGTTCAGCAGCTACACCGAGCGCGATGGGCTCAGCGGCGATTACGTGCGCACCGTGCTGGAAGATCGTGACCGCCAGCTGTGGGTGGGCAGTGCCAGTGGCCTGGATCGACAGAATGCCGATGGCCGTTTCCAGGCCATGCCGCTGCACAACCGCGGTGGCAAGGCGCCGTCGGTGCTGAGCCTGGCGCAGGGGCCGGACGGCGATCTCTGGGTGGGAACCTTCGGTGACGGCGTCTACCGCCTGTCCCGGGACGGCCGCCTGCGCCACAACTACGCCGCCGACGATGGCATGCCGGGTGGCAACATCCGCGCGATCAGCGTGGATTCGAGCGGGGCGGTCTGGGCCGGAACGCAGAAGGGAGTGGTGCGCATCGACGGCGACCGGGTGCAGGTGTCGCCGGTGGCGGGCATGCCGACCGGGCTGATCACAGCGCTGGAACACGATCACCAGGGCAACCTGTGGATCGGCACGATCGAGGGCATCCGCGTGCTGCGCGGCAACCGTGTGCAGGCGATCGATCTGGCGCCGCTGGGGGGCGGACGCAGTGTGTTCGGCTTCCACCAGCTCGGTGACGCGATGTGGATCAGCAGTGATCGTGGCCTGTACCGCTGGCAGGGCGGGCGGCTGGCCCGCGTCGGCCTGGAGCAGGGCATGCCGGTCGACGCGGTGTTCCAGCTGGTACCCGACCGGCTGGGCAACGTATGGATCAGCAGCAACCGTGGCGTGCTGCGCACCGACATGGCGACTCTCAATGCCGTGGCCGACGGCCGCGCGCCGCGGGTGAGCGTGGAGCGCTACAACGAGATCGACGGCATGGCCAATGCACAGGCCAACGGCAGCTCCGGCCCCTCGGCGATCCTGCGCCAGGATGGCACCTTCTGGGTGGTCACCGCGGGGGGCCTGAGTACGGTCGATCCGCAGCGCCTGCAGCGCTTCCGCGAACGGCGGGCACCGCCAGCGGCGATCGAGAACGTGCAGGTGGACGGCGCGCCGGTGCACTGGGAGGGCGCCGAACGCAATCTGATTCCCGGTGGTCGTCGCCTCGCGGTGAGCTATGTCGGCCTGAGCTACCTGATGTCGGACCGGATCCGCTACCGCACGCGCCTGGATGGACTGGACAGCGGCTGGGTCGAGCGCGGTCCACAGCGCAGCGTCGAGTTCGTTGGCCTGCCACCGGGCGATTACACGCTGCACGTGGCCGCCGCGCACCCGAGTGGCGCCTGGGGCCAGCAGGAAGCCGTATGGAGCTTCAGCGTGGAGCCGTTCTGGTGGCAACGGCGCAGCGTGCAGGCGCTGGGCGGCATCCTGCTGCTGGCCGGGCTGGTGGCGCTGTACCGCTTCCTGCTGCAGCAGCTGAAGGCCAGCAACCTGCGTCTGGCTCGCCGCGTGGACGAGGCCACCTTCGACCTGCAGGCCCAGACCGTCCATCTGCAGGCGGTGAACCAGGAGAAGACCGAGCTGGCCGAACGCCTCGCACGGCAGGCCGAAGCGTTCGAGCGCCAGGCGCGGGAGGATGCGCTGACCGGATTGGCCAACCGCCGCGGCTTTGATGAAACCCTGGCGCGTGACTTCGCACGATCCCAGCGCAGCGGCCACCCGCTATGCCTGGTGGTGCTGGATATCGATCACTTCAAGGCTGTCAACGATCGCTACAGCCACAGTACCGGTGATGCGGTACTGGTCGAGGTGGCGCGGGTGATCGCCACGGCCTGTCGTGACTCGGACCTGCCTGCGCGCACAGGCGGCGAAGAATTCGCGCTGCTGCTCAACGACACCCGGCTGGAGGAAGCCGCGCAGCTGTGCGCGCGGTTGCGGGGGCTGTTCCATGACCACCCGGACTGGGCGGGCGTGGATGGACTGAGGGTGACCTTCAGTGCGGGACTGGTCGAACTGGAGGCCGAAGACCGCACCCCGGCCCTGCTGTACCAGCGCGCCGACCGCGCGCTCTACCGTGCCAAGAGCGACGGGCGGGATCGCACGAGCATCGGTTGACGCGCCGGCGGTGCCGGCCCACGGTCGGCACCCACGCCTGCGCGGCGAGAGGGGCGCTGACGGTTACCGCGGCCAGGCGTTGGCGATCGTGCAGAACAGCCGTGCCGTCTGCTCGGTGTCGTACACCGCGCTATGCGCTTCGTTGGCATCCCAGCCCAGTCCCGCCGCATTGGCAGCACGTGCCAGCACCGTCTGCCCGTATGCGATGCCGGCCAGCGTCACCGTGTCGAATACGCTGAAGGGGTGGAACGGATTGCGCTTGTGCCCGGTCCGGGCGACGGCGGCATTGACGAAACCGAGGTCGAAATGCGCGTTGTGGCCGACCAGGATTGCGCGCTGACAGCCGTACTTCTTCATCGCGGCGCGAACCGGGGTGAAGATATGGTCCAGCGCGGCGCGCTCTTCCTTGGCCAGCCGGAACGGGTGATCCAGGATGATGCCGGTGACTTCCAGCGACTTCGGATCGATTTCCAGCCCTTCGGCCGGCACGACATGCGCGCTGGCGGTCTGCCCGGGGAAGAGCAGGCCGTTCTCGTCCATCTCGATCGGCACCGCCGCGATCTCCAGCAGCGCGTTGCGCTGGGCGTCGAAGCCGCCGGTCTCCACGTCCACCACCACCGGCAGGAAGCCACGGAAGCGTTGTGACATCGCACGCTGCGCCTGCGGTACTGCGGAAACGGGGGCGACGTCAGGTGCGGGGGTGGGGTCGGTCATGCGTGGATTCTAGCAGAGCGTTCCTGAGCGCCCGGTGCGCGCAGCCGGATGGGGCGTTGCGGGCGGCGCGCCAATCAGCGGCATCGCGGACCGGCTCCCGCCCAGGTGCCCCCGCCAGCGCCATGCCGGGCCAGCAGTGCATCGACGCTCAGCCTGCCGGCGCCAGCGAACAGCAACGGCAGCAGCATCGCCATGAATAGTACGGGCAGTTTGAAGTTGCCGAAGCCTTGGTCGCTGATTGCATACCCCATGGCGAGGTCGCCCAGCGAGTGCCATTCCATCGGCCAGTGCACCGCATGGGTCGCCACCACGGTCAGCACCAGCAGGCTGGCAGCGGCAAAGCGGGTGCCGAAACCGACGAGCAGGCAGGCGGCACCCAGCAGTTCGAACCAGGTGGCCAGTTGCCAGTTCAGCGCGGCCGGCAAGTGGTCGAATGGAAACGGAAAGGCCTGCTGCAGGTCAGCGAACCAGTTCTGGCCGTGCAGTTTCTCGAGGCCGGATTCGAAGTACTCCCAGGCCAGCAGTACGCGCAGGCCCAGCGGGGCCAACCAGGGGGCGAGACGGTCCAGCTGGCCACGCGCGGTGGCCAGGATCGGGTAGTTCATCGGGAATCTCCGGGAGTGGGGCGTCAGGGCGGCGGCGTAATCGGGCCGATTACGCCGGCTTGCAGGAACTGTTGCAGCAGGGCGGCACCGGCCTCGTCCAACGCGTGCTCCTCCAGCCCGTGTGCCAGTGCCAGCTGCCGCAGGTAGGTGTTGCCATCGGCGCCGGGCTGCTCGCCGATGCGGGCCAGCAGATGCACCGCCAGTGGGCTGAGGCTGGCGAAACGCACCTCACCGTCAGCATCGCGCCGGACCAGCAGGCCGGTCGGCTCGGCCGGAGCCGTGCGCGGCGCATCGTCCGCGCCAAGCCGGTGGACCGGCCATTGATACAGCAAGGGCCAGGCCAGCGGCGAACGCTGCAGGGCGACCACCCGCGGATCGATCGCGCCGGCCACCGGCAGCGGCTCGGCCTGCAACTGGTACAACGCCGTTTCCACCCACTCGTAGTGGGCCAGCTCGGCCAGCGCCGGATGCGGAAGCTGCGGCTGTGCCTGCAGCCACTGCACGAACTCGGCAGCCAGCTCGGTGAACAGCGGACTGCGGCAGCGATGCGTCGCGAAGTAGCTGCGCACCAGGGCACTCCAGCCCGGTTCACCGAGCAGGCGCACGCAGACCGGGAACCCGTTGCTCAACAGACCCAGCAGGTTGTTGAACAGCAGGCGCTGGTACACCGCTACGCGTCGCGGCTCCATGCCGGCCGGCGCGGCCACGGTGTCCGGGTCGCGCAGATGGGCGGTGAACGCGTGCTGCTGCGCACGCAGCCGTTCCGGCGCTTCAGCCATGCGTGCTGCCTCCGGCTGGGTCGGCCTGCAGGCGGCGGATGGTCTGCAGCTCGCTCTGGAGCTCGGCGTATGGGGGGAAGTTGAAGTCGCGTTCGAGCAGGGTGGGGCGGGGGCCGATGCGCGCATAGGTACGTGCAAGCAGCTCCCAGACCGGATCGATCACGGCGCTGCCATGGGTGTCGATCTTCAGGTCCGGCGCTTCATCCAGGTGCCCGGCCACGTGCAGGCAGACGATGCGCTGTGCCGGCAGGCCGGCGATGAACGTGTCGGCGTCGTAGCCATGGTTGCAGGCGTTGACGTAGACGTTGTTGACGTCCAGCAGCAGGTCGCAGTCCGCTTCGGCAAGCACCGCGTTGGTGAAGGACAGTTCGTCCATGGACGGTTCCGGTGCCAGGTAGTAGGACACGTTCTCCACCGCGATGCGCCGGCCGAGCAGGTCCTGCACACGGGCAATGCGCGTGGCGGTATGGCGCACGGCTTCATCGGTGAACGGAATCGGCAGCAGGTCGTACAGATGGCCGTCGTCGCTGCAGTAGCTCAGGTGCTCGCTGTAGAGCGGCACGCGGTGCTCGTCCAGGAACCGGCCAACCTGTGCCAGCAGCTGCGTGTCCAGCGGTGCACTGCCGCCCAGCGACAGCGACAGGCCGTGGCAGCTCAGCGGATGCCGCGCCGCCAGTTCGGCCAGTGCATCGCCTGCCGGGCCGCCTACGTGGATCCAGTTTTCCGGCGCACATTCGAGGAAGTCGAAGTCGCCGGCCGGTGCCTCGCGCAGCGCCTGCAGCAGCGCGCGGCGCAGGCCCAACCCGGCCGCCCCCCCGGGGACCGGCGGCCCCCGGGGGGCAGCGCTCGCGCGGCCGAGAATGCATGGCCCCCCCCCTGGCCTCCGCCCCCCATGCGAGGGCCCCCAACATTTAGGCCGCGGGCCG